>CAZJHC010000064.1:0-13682 GCA_964545645.1 uncultured Saprospiraceae bacterium | reverse complement strand
GTTCAGTTATCTACAATAGACAATGTGAGACCTGATAGCTTGGTATATGCCCTGGATAAGGGTTATTATGATCAATGTGTTAATCTACAGCCAGGTGCAATATTAATCTCTGAGAAAGTAACTCCAGACTTGAATCATACTAATATTGTAGTCCAAGATATCAATTTAGCTCTCGAAAAGTTGAAGGATCTGTTTTATACAACAAACCGAGAAGATAGAGAGCTTTATCATGAGTTATCTTCAGATGAGGCTCTAATTGCTACTTCGGCTATTGTATCTTCTTCTGCACAGATAGGTTCCCAAAGCCGTATAGGTCATCATACCTACATTGGCCCTAATGTAGTGATCGGGGATCACTGTATTATAGCTGATGGAGTCAAGATTTATAATGACGTGAGAATCGGTGATCATGTAAGGATACAGGCTAATACAGTTATCGGTACAGAGGGATTTGGGTACTATTATGATAAAGGCTTCCAAAAAATTAGGCATGTAGGAAGTGTTTGGATAAAGGATCATGTAGAAATAGGCGCCAACTGTTGTATTGATCGAGGATCATTGGGAGATACAATCATCGAAGAAGGGTGTAAATTGGATAATCTGATCCACATAGCCCATAATGTCCAAATAGGGCAGCATGTCGTTATTGCTGCTCAAGCTGGTATATCTGGTAGTACAAAAATTGGAGACCATGTACAGGTTGGAGGACAAGTTGGGATAGTAGGCCACCTAAAGATTGCAAGTGGTACACGGATACAGGCACAATCAGGAGTAGCATCTCATATCCATGAACCTGGCCAAAAATGGTACGGTTATCCTGCCATTGCTTATTGGAATTACTTAAGATCCTTCGCCATATTCAAAAAATTACCTCAGTTAGTTAAGCGCCTAGATCGATTAGAAAAAGAACTCAAAAAAAACTACTAATACTTAGGTGACTAAGTTTGTATAAATTTGAGGCTCAGATCAAGAAATTTACTTCATTGAGTATGAACAATCGCACCGTAAGTAAGTCATGTAGTTGGAATGGAAAAGGATTGCATAGTGGCCAGCATTGTATTGCGACTATTAAACCGGCAGCCTTAGGCCATGGTATTAAACTCTTAAGAGTTGACGTGCCTGGTAGCAAGATCATAGCATGCGATCTTAAGAATGTCTCTAACACTACCAGAAATACCGTCCTCAGTAATAATGACTCGTCTATTGGCACTGTTGAACACTTATTGTCAGCAATGTATGCTTTAGGCTTGTCAAATGCTTTAATTGAGGTATCTGGTCCCGAGATCCCTATACTCAATGGCAATTCATCTCAATTTTATAATGATCTGCAGGATTGTGTAGTCGAGCAAGAAGGAGTACAAAAAACCTTTGTTTTAAAAGAGACATTGCGATATAAAGATGATGTATCAGGAGCAGAATACTTAGCAGTCCCAGATGATCAATTTTCTGTGGAGTCGATTATTGCGTATGACACACCTGTGGGCAATTGCCATGCGCATTTTCATGAAGAGATGGACTATGGAAAGCAGATTGCCCCCGCTCGGACTTATGTTTTTACAGATGAAGTCATTCAATTGGCTAAAAATGGCTTAATCAAGGGAGGAAGTCTGGACAATGCCATTGTCTTAGAAACTAAAGAATCACGACAAGCAGAATTTAAAGAAGCGTTGAGTTTGCTAAACATGGGTAATGTTGACGACATCATTAACAAGGTGCAATCTGGTCCAGAATTAATGTTTGACAATGAGTTGTCCAGACATAAAATACTCGATTTGCTTGGTGATCTATCCTTGCTTGGGGTTAGACTGAAAGCCAAGTTGATAGTACGTAAACCTGGTCACACTCATAATGTATCTTTTGGTAGGATACTTAAAGAGGCATATGTCCAACAGCAAAAGAAGGCAGGTGTTCCGGTATATTTTCCTAATGACGAACCCCTGTTTGATACCGAAAAAGTTAAGTCTTATTTACCTCACCGTTATCCATTTTTGATGGTCGATAAGATTCTTGAATTGTCAGATAATCATGTGGTTGGCGTTAAGAATGTTACGTTTAACGAAAACTTTTTTATGGGTCACTTCCCTGGCAATCCTGTATTTCCTGGAGTGTTACAGATGGAAGCCTTAGCGCAGACAGGTGGTATTTTAGCACTGAACCAAGTAGAACATCCTTCGAATTGGGATACCTATTTTCTCAAGATGGACAATGTCAAATTTAAGCGCAAGGTGGTTCCTGGGGACACCTTGTTACTCAAGATGGAGCTCATCGCTCCTATCCGTAGAGGTATTGTCCAGATGCGAGGGACGACTTATGTCGGTGATGTAGTTGCGTCTCAAGGAGATTTGATCGCTCAGATCGTCGATAGAACCAAACTATGATATGTCGATAAGTCCGCATGCAGTGGTTGACCAAGATGCACAGGTAGGAGCAGGTGTAACCATAGAACCTTTTGTTACGATTCATGGAGATGTCATCATAGGAGATAATTGTATTATCAAGTCCCATGCTGTTATTATGAATGGTACTCGGCTCGGCAGGAGCTGTAGCATTTATCAAGGAGCCATCGTTGGTGGATTACCACAAGACCTCAAATACAGCGGAGAACAAACTGAATTAATTATTGAAGATCATGTGACCATAAGAGAATATTGTACCATCAACAAAGGTACAGCAGCCTCTGGTGAGACAAGGATTAAGTCTCACGCTCTCATTATGGCTTATGTTCATGTCGCTCATGACTGTAACATCGGTCACCATGCCATTATAGCCAATAGTGTAAACTTGGCAGGTCATGTGATTATAGGTAACTATGCGGTAGTAGGAGGCATGACTGCCGTCCAACAGTTTGTACATATAGGAGAGTCAGCTTTTATCGGTGGGGGAGGCCTCGTACGTAAGGATGTGCCTCCCTATGTCAAAGCGGCAAGAGAACCTATTAGTTATGTTGGTGTGAACTCTGTCGGACTGCGCCGAAGGAATTTTTCTCTACATAGAATCAATGGGATAAAGGATATCTATAGATCTTTATTTGTGAGGCACAAGAATATTTCTTTTGGATTAGAAGAGATTGAAGTCACGCTGCCTGAGTCTAGAGAAAAAGATGAGATAGTTGGATTTATCAAAAACTCTAAACACGGACTTATTAGAGGTTTTAGACAAACCAAGAGGGATGATTATTAATCTTGACAATGTTTCTAAGAGGTATACGAAGACATGGGTTCTCAAGAATGTCAACTATACCTTTCAAGGAGGAGTAGCCTATGGGGTTAGTGGTTCTAATGGATCTGGCAAATCAACATTGTTAAAAATGCTCAGTGGTTTCTTGTCCCCAACTATAGGTAAGATAAGTTTTGACTACCAGGGCAATCAGATAGATAGGTCTGAAATATATAAGATGGTATCTTATGCGGCACCATATGTTGCTATGCCTCCTATGCTCACATTGAGCGAACTGGTGCAATTTCATTTTAAATTTAAATCCTTATCACTTTCTGGAGGTGTAGATGAATTTTATAATGTGCTACAATTACCAGTCCCAGATAACTCTAAGATTGCTGAGTTATCATCAGGTCAAGTTCAGCGTATTCATTTAGCTTTAAGCATACTGTCGTCTTCTGAGATTCTCTTATTGGATGAGCCAAGTTCATATCTTGATGAGCAATCAGTTCAGTGGTTTCAAGATCTGCTGGAGGCGTACGGAGAGGACCGTTTGGTTGTCATATCCTCTAACCATGCCCCTGATCTATCTTATTGTTCTGAACATTTAGATGTTGCAGATTATCACTAATTAAGGCCTATCATCAATTAAACCTTGTTATACCTTCTTACCAAGTCGGCAGGAGTCTATACCTTCCTAACTATAAGTAATCATGACGATGAAGAAAGAAGATATATTACAATCTTTTAATTTAAAGTTGCCTGTGGTGGCTTCTCCTATGTTCATTTGTTCGCAATTAGAGTTAGTTAAGGCTTGCTGTAGAGGAGGAATAATCGGCACATTTCCAGCACTAAATCAACGAACGACAGCAGGATTTGAAGAGTGGTTGGTCACGCTCAAGGCTGAGTTTAAAAAGGTAGAAACAGAGACTAATGTGAAGTTACCTCCATATGGGGTTAATCTCATAGTACATCATACTAATCCACGAGTGCATGCAGATCTTGAGATTTGTGTTAAGCATAGAGTGCCAATCGTCATAACCTCCCTGGGTGCGGTTCAGGATGTAGTTGATACAGTTCATAGCTATGGTGGCTTGGTTTTTCATGATGTAACCACAAGGAGACATGCACAGAAAGCAATTGAAGCAGGAGTTGATGGTTTGATACTCGTAACAGCGGGTGCAGGTGGCCATGCCGGTATAGCTAATCCGATCCCATTTGTTGCTGAAATTAGAGAGATTTGGGATGGTTTGATATTATTAGGAGGTAGTATTAGTACTGGTAGAGATATTGCGTCAGCATTGCAGATGGGGGCGGATATTGCTTATATGGGTACCAGATTTATTAATACTACTGAAGCAGTCGCTGATAAGGAGTCAAGAGATGATCATAGCTGCTGGAGTCGACGATATAGTCTATACTGCAGCTATATCAGGAGTGCCAGCCAATTTCTTGAAGAAAAGCCTAATACAGGCAGGCATTCCTCCTGAGATGTGGAAAACTAAGAATAAAGTCGATTTTGGTGAAGAATTGGATTCAGAAGCCAAGGCGTGGTCAACGATTTGGTCTGCAGGACAAGGCGCATCTACGATCAAGGATACACTCCCGACTGGACTGCTGATCGATAGGTTGAAAAAAGAGTTTGTGGAGGCTCTACGACACCAGCAAATCTATTTGGACAAATACGCTTAATTAGCTTTGGCCTAACCAAGATTGTAAGATCTCTTGAGAGTTCTCTCCAGCCATCTGAGATCCAAATTCTATCGAACTTGGAGTTCTGCTAAATCGTGGTGCGGGTGCTGGTTGAGTGAATCCATCTATATCAATATAAGTCTCTCTTGCTACATTATGAGGATGTTTTGGAGCTTCTCTATAGTCAAGTACTGGAGCAAAACACACATCAGTTCCTTCTAAGATTTGACTCCACTCATCTCGAGTCTTCTTACGGATGATATCTGAGAGCTTTACTTTCATTTCAGGCCATTTGGATTTAGTATTTTGATCTTTAAAGTCCTCTGGGTTAAGCTCCATTTTTTCAATCAATAGTTGATAAAATTGGGGCTCAATAGATCCTATAGATATGTATTTCCCGTCCTTAGTAGTATAAGTATCATAGAAGTGCGCCCCACCATCTAATAGGTTAGAACCACGTTCTGTATTCCAAGCCCCTAATTGATTCAAAGTGTTAAATAGTGACATAGTAAGGCGCTACCATCCGTCATGGCGGCATCTACGACTTGACCTTTTTTTGACGATTGAGCCTCTATGTAGGCTGCTAATATGCCTACTACTAATAGCAAGGCACCGCCGCCATAGTCTCCAACAAGATTGAGAGGTGGTGCGGGAGAGCTATCTGGTCTGCCCATAGCATGTAATGCCCCTGTAAGAGATATGTAATTAATATCATGGCCAGCAGCTTGAGATAGTGGGCCATATTGTCCCCAACCAGTCATGCGACCATAGATTAATTTTTGATTGCGTTTCCAGCAGTCATCTGGACCTAGTCCCAAGCGCTCCATTACTCCTGGTCGGAATCCTTCAAACAAAATGTCAGCCTTAGCTACTAGCTGTAAGAGCAACTCTTTATCATTATGATCTTTTAAATTGAGGGCTATGGATTTTTTGCCACGACGATTAACATCTGGTATGCGCATATCTGAGGCTTTTCGTTCTATCATGATTACCTCTGCACCCATATCGGCCATCAGCATTCCGGCAAATGGTCCAGGACCTATGCCTGCTATTTCTATGATTTTTATGCCCTGTAGTGGTCCCATGTTATAGCTTTATTGGCTAAAGTAACAACTTGCTTGGACCTATATCAGAAGATAATTGTACAAGACGATTTATTGTGCGGAGCTCAAGTTTATATTGTTGATAGAGTTGCGATATTGAGCTTTCATCTTATTGAGTGTGATGGTATCTATGGTTAGATCACCACCACTTTGGAAGTGCTCTTCAAATATCTCTCCTATAATCTTAGTCGAAAAATAAGCGTAGATGGAGACGGCTGTACCAGAGAGTACAGACCCAATGAGAGGAATACTCTTGAATAGAGTACGAGTAATTAATCCAAGCTCAAACGAGACTAATCCGCCAATAAGGCTTGCAATGACGTGATCACCTTTATCGGTTTTATCAATTTGAGGAAATTGTTCAGAGAGCTCCTTGATCATTTTGTATTGTATGGTACTTATACCAGCTATGTCCACTAATGGTACAGGTATGAATCCTATCATGGCTGCATAGCGAGCATACTTTTTGATAGTCTTTTTTTGTTGTCTATGATCTTCTTGAGATGGATCACCAGAATGATCTATTTTGTCAAGAAAATTGGCTGTCTGATCAAGTTTGAACAGTAAGTGGTAATAAAATACAGCCCGATATTTAGTTCGATTCGCTGAACCTAAGTCGGAGCAAACCTCTTTGATAGATATCATTAATGATTGATCATCCTCCATCTTAAGAAAATCCAGTAAAAATGTCTGATGTATGTCAAGGAGTTCAACTTTTTTGGAACAGGCTACAGTAGCATAATTAGATGAAGGATCCTCTGCCTCAATGAACTGATGTAAGGATTCAAGAAGGTGCTCGTCAATATCAGTGTAAGCCAATATGTCAGTGAGCATATTATGGTACTGCGATATTTTTTTGTCTGGTGTACCCATTAAGTATCATTTTTAAACTTCTCCTAAGGTATGGGTGAATCTGACTGAATGTTATTTATAATGACGAATAGATCTATTAATTAGACTAATTAGCCCGACTTAAGTGATATAAGATCTTTCTTAAGTAATAAATATTGGTTCTATAAATGATAAAAGGCCCTTCTATCAAGGGCCTTTTACTGCATCAACCAAAAAATAAATCCTATTACTATATCTTTTAGACGTATAATTACTTAAAGGGTCACTATGATAGTCGATAATCATGATGTCGCAATCAAAAAAAGATTAGTCACTAATAGCTAAATTAATTTAACTTTGCACCTAATGCATGGTGGTAGTGAGTATCTCACGACTATAGCAATGTATATTATCACTAAACATTAGTTTTAAAAAAATGAAAGGTAAAACTGCATTTATCAGCGGTGCCAGTAGAGGAATAGGGAAGGCAATAGCATTAAGACTTGCTAAAGAAGGAGCTAATATTGTAGTTGCAGCCAAAACCGCCGAACCTCACCCAAAACTTGAAGGGACCATTTACAGCGCTGCCGCAGAAATCGAAGCAGCTGGAGGAAAGGCCTTGCCACTTATAGTGGATGTGCGATCCGAAGAGATCATTGAACAGGCTTTTATAAAAGCTGCAGATCATTTTGGAGGTATAGACATACTGGTCAATAATGCCAGCGCTATCAACTTGTCTAAGACTCCAGAATTGCCAATGAAGCGATATGATCTTATGCACTCTATCAATGTAAGAGGAACATTTATGGTAAGTAAATATGCACTGCCTTATTTAATTCATAGTGACAACGCACATATATTGACTTTGTCACCACCACTTAATCTTAAACCTGAATGGTTTGGAGCTCATTTGGGATATACTATGTCTAAGTATGGGATGAGTATGACAGTGTTAGGCCTTGCAGAAGAGTTTAAGAATGAAGGTATCGCTGTCAATGCTCTATGGCCTCAGACCACCATTGCAACTGCCGCAGTTAAGTATGCTCTCGGCGGTGATGCTATGATACAATGTAGCCGTACTCCCGCAATAATGGCAGATGCAGCAATTGCTATATTAAGTAAAGACTCTAAGAGCTGTACTGGCAACTTTTTTATCGATGAGCAGGTACTCCAAGAGGAAGGTATAGTAGACTTGAGTAAGTATGCTGTAAATCCTAAAAAGTCTTTATTTAAAGACCTATTTGTTGAATAACTAAATCAAAATTTAATATATGAACAGCTATTATTTTACTGAAGAGCACGAGATGTTTCGACAAAGCTTGCGTACCTTTTTAGAGAAAGAGGTAGCTCCGCATATAGACGAATGGGAAGAAAATAGACGAACTCCAAGAGAGATATGGAAGAAAATGGGCGAGATGGGTTTTTTGGGATTGGGGTATCCTGAGGAATATGGCGGCTCCAATCTTGATTTTTTCTATGATGTAGTATTTAATGAAGAGATATGCAGATTGAATAGTGCAGGATTCGCTATTACTCAGCAAGTAGTGCAATACATGTCCTGCCCCAATATACTTAAATACGGTTCTGATTACTTGAAGAAAAAATACCTGCCGGGAATAATATCTGGAGATTTAATAAGCTCTATAGGCATTACGGAACCAAGTGCAGGTTCTGATGCTCAAAATATTAAGACTACGGCTATAAGAGAGGGTGATCACTATGTCGTCAATGGTTCCAAAACTTTTATTACTAATGGAGTCTATGGAGATTTCATTGTTACTGTGGTCAAAACAAACCCAGACGCTGGAGCAGCAGGGGTAAGCTTGTTGATCATAGAGCAAAGTATGGAAGGAGTCTCATCAAGAAAGCTTAAAAAACTTGGTTGGCATTCTTCAGATACCGCAGAGCTTAGCTTTGATAATGTCAAGGTGCCTGTAGAAAATTTGATTGGTGACGAAGGAAGAGGATTTTATTACCTAATGAATGGATTGCAATTAGAGAGATTATGTGCTGTACCTGGTGCCGTGGCAGGTATGGAGAGAGCTATAGAGTTGTCCTTGCAATATATGTCCGAGAGAGAAGCTTTTGGTCGCTCTATCAATAAATTTCAGGTCTTACGTCATAGAATAGCTCAACTGGCGTCCGAAGTCGAAGCATTAAAGGCATTCAGTTACTATTGTTGCAAACTTTATGATGATGAAGTTTATGACGTCAAGTTGTGTTCTATGGCCAAACTACTCGCTACAGAACTCTCAGAGAAAGTAGCCACTCAGTGTCTGCAATTCTATGGAGGCTATGGCTTTATGGAGGAATATCCTATGGCCCGTATGTATAGAGATGTGAGAGTGGGAACTATCGGAGGAGGATCTTCAGAGATTATGAGGGAGATCATTGCCAAAATAATAATTGATGACGTATCCTATAAAAAAGCCAGTAGTTTAAACATTGTAGAAAGATCCAATGATAAAGCATCAAACAATATTAATTCAACTATGAGCTTTGAGGCATTGCTTTCCTCGGTATCTCAAAAGGCTCAATCCGCCAAACCAATAGGCAATACTCTTAAATTTGATTTTGGTGGGCAGCAGCTGTTTATTGATGGAACCAATGGTGGCAACGAGATTATAGACTCTAATGATGATGCAGATTGTACTATAAGAATCTCTGAAGAAGATTTTGCCAAATTGGTTAAAGGTCAATTGAATCCGATGGGTGCTGTTATGGCGGGCAAAATTAAGATCGATGGAGATATGGGAGTCGCTATGAAATTGCAAAGTCTGTTTTAGCATCACTATATAGATACACGAAAAGACTTACTTAATTATGGGTATTGATATAGTAATCGATGCCCATTTTTTATTCCCATTGATGAGCATAGTAGTTGTAATCGTTGCATAAAAAAAGAGCAACTCGATATAACGAGTTGCTCTTTTATATTCATTAAGAACTTAGGTTAGTATTTACCCTTCAGTTCTACTCTTCTATTTTGAGCTCTTCCAGCTCTCGTATTGTTATCTCCTACAGGTACCAACTCACCATATCCGACAGCTCTCAATCTGCTTGCTGAGACACCTTTTTCTATAAGATATGCTTGCACTGCTTGAGCACGCTTAGATGATAGATCCATATTCTTTTGGTCATCACCTTGAGAATCAGTATGTCCTTCTATAGATACATTCAGTCCTGGGTATTGTCCCATAACGCTAACAACCTCGTCAAGAATGCCGTAAGAGTCATTAGTGAGGACTGCTTGTCCCGATCTGAAGTTAACTCCCTGAAGCGCTCTTGTGAACACTTCTAAAGCAGCAGTAGGCACGGCTTTAGCACATCCATCAGGACCAACGACACCACCTACAGTAGGGCATTTGTCATCTTTGTCAGCAACACCATCACCATCACCATCTGGACAACCATTTAAATCACCCGCTACATCAGGGCATGCATCAACATCATCATTGACACCATCTCCGTCAGAATCAGACATACAACCATTGGCCGTATCACCTGCTACTGTTGGACACTCATCATCTTTGTCAGCGACACCATCACCGTCACCATCTGGGCAACCATTTAAGCTTCCTGAATCATTAGGGCAAGCATCGTCTTTATCAGCCACACCGTCACCATCTGCATCTGGACATCCTCTAAGAGTACCAGCGCTGTTAGGACAGTCATCATTTCTATCAGCCACACCGTCACCATCTGCATCAGGGCATCCACCGACAGTTCCTGCATCATTAGGGCAAGCATCATTCCTGTCCAATACACCATCACCATCTGAGTCTGGACATCCGCCATTAGCAGCATCGCCAGCGTTCATTGGACAGTCATCTTGACTATCGATGATACCATCACCATCGCTATCAGGACATCCACCGAATTCTTTTAATCCAGCAATATTAGGGCAAGCATCTTTCTTATCAGATATACCATCACCGTCTAAATCAGATGGACCTTCTGCACCAAAATTATAGGTCAATTTACCTAATAACCTTCTTCCTATTAGAGGCATATTAGGGAAGGCACGATATTCACTGTCAAATAAGTTTTGAGCAGTTAAGTCAATGGACAATCCGTTGTCAAACTTGTATCCAACTCCAGCGTCAACAAGATTCTTTTCGTCACCTATACCCGAGTACTGCCCGTTATTAGAAGTAAAAGAATCATCATGCTGGAAAGTAGCATTGGTTCTCCAACCAAAGTCATTTGCATAATTAAATCCTAACCTATACTTGTTTTTTGGTGTATTTAAGAAGGTAGTAAATGTAGCTCCACTACCATCATTTTGATCCACTTCAAATTCAGTATCATTTAGCCAAGAATAGTTGAAAAACAATGACACATTATCTGAAGCATAGTATTCTAATCCTAAGTCAGAACCCCATCTTGTATATTCTGAATCAAATATTCTATATCCCGCAGGAACGTGTAGAATTCCATCATCTCTTGGTACTCCACTAGTCTCTACAGCTCCGGTGCCGTAAAAATTAGGAATCAATTGAGCTGTGCCACCGTATGCTCCTGCTAACTGTGTAGCGGTTTCTTGGGGAAGACCAGCTCCAACAAACAAACCAACTAATTGGCTGGTTACATCATTAAAGGCAGTCAAGTCTGTACCCAATAGTGAAATCAACGGGGCAATCTGTGTAAAATCTGATGCACCGTTAGTCGTTATTCGGTATACATCTAATGATGCTCCTAGCTTATCTCCAAATAGTCCCTTATACCCAACTTCATAAGTCTTAGTGCTTCCTATTTGACCTTGAATCGTAGGATCCAAATTAGGCAATAAAGATCCGTCAAAGGCATTGATACCAGCAAAGACTCCGTTATTACCTGTTGGTCCGTTGGCCAATACTCCTTGGACAAGAGGAATTAAAGGTGCTAAAGCAGGGTTCCCAGCCAAGGTCTGTAATAATGAACCAGATGCAACTTGATGGATAAATTCATTTGATAGTCCTTGACTACCTATCCCAGTCGCAGGTAATTCATCTGGTAGGTTGTCTGCTAGACCTGTTAATAGGTCTAATGGTAATCCTGTAGCTTGGGCAATACCTGCAGCGACAACGTTCTGATTCAAAAATTCGATCATTGGATTGTCATCAAACGACTGAACATCTCTCATCCCTGATAACCAAAAATCAAATACCCCAGGTACAACCACATTAACTGGAAAATCAATATTCCATTGTAATGCTGTTGGAGCAAACGTAGCATGGTTATATGAAGCTCTGAATGTATGTTTAGGAGCAGCTTTATAAACAAGAGCAGCTCGAGGAGAGAATGCAGTTTCTTCTAAAAACTCGAATCTATCTAAACGGCCTGCAGCTATTAAATCGAACTTATCTCCAAGAGCAAACTTTCCTTGTATGTAACCACCGATTACAGTATAACCATCATCATCTTCATTTTTTCCATACACTAATCCCTCAGTATCTGAAGATGCACTTCTATAATCTATTCCAGTAGTGAAGTTTCCATTTAGGAATGACGGAACATCAAAATTATATTGTAACTGTCCTTCTATTTGTGTTCTACCAACAGGCGATCTGTTACCTGACTGATATAAGAACGTTGGAGTGTCATCTCTGCCACCACCATTGTTATTCACATAGAACACTTGCGCAAAAAGACCACCAGCTTGGACTCTGGCTTGAGTCCAGTACTCTTCAAACTGAGATAGTCCTTCACCAAGATCATTATAAAAAACGGCAGAAGCATCATTGAACCCTCCTGAAATGGTATAACTCAAGTTGTCTGTAGGTCTAAACTCCAAGGCTACATCTGTAGAAAAACTATTCCAGAAATCTTGCATGACATTACCATCCGCTCTTGGAGTTAGTGTTAATAAAGTCTCTCCTGGGATACCGGCGTTTACACGTCCATTTGTTAGAGCTGGTTGCACTATATTAGTAGAAAACTTATCTATCTGACTGGTGAAAACACCAGCAGCATCAGTTGTGCCCTCAGTTCCATCCAAAGTGAACTCATCACCTCTTTTATAGGAGGCATTGATCTTATATCCAAACTTCTTGGAAGCATTCACCCCGGCATGTCTTATGGTAGCACCAATTGTATTCAATTCTCCACCTATTAATTCCACTGTTGTTCCAGGATAATCAATAGGATTCTTGGTGATAAAGTGAACAACCCCTGTCGTAACTCCTGGGCCATACAAAGCAGAACCAGCTCCTCGAACAACCTCTATTCTTGCCAGATCGATATTGTTAATACCAGCTCCATTAGAATCAAAGGTTCCAATACCAGGCCCAATTAGTGATCGGTAATCCTTAATTGGGAATGCCCCAGTTCCAAATAGTCCTACACCACCTCTTAATTCAATATTTATTCTGGCCGCAGATTGTTGCGTTATTTGCACACCAGGAACATTGATTAAGTTACGAGTTGGATCTGTGGCTTGAGCAGTACCTTCTAACTTACGGGCTGTCAATACTGATACAGAAGCAGGAGCTTCCTGAACCTTTTCCCTTCTCCTCGAGGCAGATATAACGACATCTTCCCCGATCAGTACTCCTTCGGCTAAGACAACATCCAACCCAGCTGTTGGTGCATTGACAGTAATCTCTTGCGTATTATAACCTGTGAAGCTTACGATCAATGTCAAGGGAAAACTTGAGGCTGTCGTAACACTATAGTTACCGTCAAAGTCTGTAATCGTACCATCAGTGGTACCATCGACAAAGACATTCGCACCAATTAGAGCTTCTCCTGTTTCATCAGTAATATTTCCACTTATGGTGCCTTGCGCAACCATAAAAGAAGTTAACATCATAAAACATAAAAAACTATACCATTTGGTTAAATAGTTTGTTCTTTTCATACAGTTCAATTCTTGATTTAAAAAATAATGTATTTGTTGATCGAGTACTATTGTAATGG
>CAZJHC010000063.1:0-14029 GCA_964545645.1 uncultured Saprospiraceae bacterium | reverse complement strand
GAATTACACATATAGAAAAAATATAATATTAAAGATTTATTACATACTTTAGTGGTTGATAAAGGTTAGCCCTTCAGGTAGATGCTCGATATTATATTTTCATTCATATTGTCATTTTTTCTGTCTTTCACAATTATACCATTTGTAATTAAGACAGCAATACACAGAAATATATTGGATATCTCTGATGATAGAAAGTCTCATGTCGGAGCGGTACCTTCTCTAGGTGGAGTGGGAATTTTTGTGAGCATATTTTTCGTTCTTATGTTGACTATTCCAATCGCTCATTTTGATAATTTCAGGTATATATTGACCTCTTTGGGGATTATATTCTTACTAGGGGCACAAGACGATCTTAGGCCATTGTCTCCATTGGCTAAGTTATGTGGACAGCTCATCGCTGTAACCATTTTAATAGCCTTGGCAGATATACGTATCACCCAGCTCTACGGCTTATTTGGTTTGGATAGTGTGTCTTATGGATGGAGCGTTCTATTGAGTATGGGATTCTACTTATTCATTATTAATTCGTACAATCTTGTAGATGGAATCAATGGACTATGCTCATCCCTAGTGATTGTGGCTATGTCTTTACTTGGTTGTTGGTTTTATATGTTGGGATTTTATGAGTTCAGCACTTTTGCATTTATAGTCTGTGGAGCTACCTTGGCATTTCTTAAGTATAATGTCACCCCTGCCAGGATTTTTATGGGAGACACAGGTTCTTTGGTCCTTGGCACTGTCTGCGCTATATTGATGATTCAATTCTTAGAAATCAATATGGCCATCACGGGGCATCCTCTTACCTTTGATTCCCCCATTATCATCGCTATAGGCGTGATGATAATTCCAATTTATGATACACTTCGAGTCTTTGCAATTAGGATAGCAGAAGGTACATCTCCGTTTGAGCCAGACAGAAGACACCTACACCACCTTATGTTGGATGCAGGATTGTCTCATATGCAGTCGACCGCTTCACTGCTTATATTTAATGGTATTGCATTGCTTGTATCTTGGCAGCTCCAAGATATAAATCCCATACTTGGGTTTATGGTATTAGTTTTTCTCAGCATTCTTTTTACTCAAATTGTCAAACTTTTTGGTGCCTCCAAGCCGTCTGTTGTACGCAGCTCATAACTGATGACAGTTTGGTTGTCAGTCATATTAGTATTCTTAGGAGGTGGATTAGGTAGTGTATGTCGGTATGGGGTCTCACTTCTGTTTTCTGGGTCACTTTTTCCTAAAGGCACATTTATAGCCAACATCATCAGTTGTCTATTACTTGGTTTATTTATTGGACATTTTTCAAAAGAGGTTTTTGGTTCTCAAGCCAAACTGCTACTGATGACAGGGTTTTGTGGTGGCTTTAGTACATTTTCGACTTATAGTGCCGAGATAGTTAGTCTTTATAGATCTGGAGAGGAACTTGTAGCCGCAGGTTATTGCATTGTCAGTATTATATTGGGCTTGCTCAGTATTTTTATAGGATTATATCTATCTCAGTTGCTGATACGATAAAGACACTTAAGCAGGCTCCGTCACTTCTATATCTTCTAATATTCGTTGTAACAATATTTGCGCTTCTTTAAGAGATTTTACCTCTGGTTTAGACAAAATAAGATAACTCTTGGTCTGTTTTAACTGGTAACCCATGAGCGCTCCTTTGCTGGATATATAGCTAATCAGAGATTGAAATAAGGGTGTCTCAAAAAAACTGGATTGTGGGTTTGACAAGAAATAACAGCGCATCTTACCTCCCTTGATTATTACTCTTTCGAATCCTAATTGCTTAGCCTGCCATCTTAATCGTAATCCATTAAACAATTCTTCAACAGGATCAGGGATCGGACCAAATCGATCCTTCAGGCTCCTACGAAACTCTATCAAGCGATCTTCATCAGGTATAGAGTCAAGCTCACTATAGAGGTTAAATCTCTCCTGTACATTGTTGATATACTTATCAGGTATCATCATAACGACATCAGTATCTATCTCCACATCCCGAACATAAGAATGATTATCCTTTAATTGATCTTCAAATACTTCCTTGAATTCATTTTCTTTTAGCTCCACCACTGCTTCCTCAAGGATGCGTTGATAGGCTTCATAACCTATATCTGCTATAAAACCACTCTGTTCGGCCCCTAACAGATTACCTGCTCCCCGTATATCCATATCCCTCATTGCTATATGAAAACCACTTCCTAGATCAGAGAACTCTTCCAGGGTTTTTAATCTCTTACGTGCTTCAGGGGTTAGGACAGATATCGGAGGGGCAAAAAGGTAACAAAATGCTTTTTTATTAGATCGCCCTACCCTACCTCTAAGCTGGTGTAGATCGCTCAAACCAAAATGATGTGCATTATTAATCATCATAGTATTAGCATTGGCAATGTCCAATCCAGTCTCGATGATGTTGGTGCATACCAACACATCATATTTGCGATCGATAAAGTTGACTAGGGTCGTCTCAAGCTTTTTAGGGTCCATCTGCCCATGTGCCATTGCTATGGACACATCAGGACACAATCTTTTAATAAGGGCAGTCATATCAAGTAACGACTTGACCCGGTTATGAACGAAGAAAACCTGACCCCCTCGATGTACCTCATAGTAGATAGATTCTCTTATTAGTTCATCATTAAACACTCGTCTCTCCGTATGAATCGGTTGCCTATTAGGTGGCGCCGTGCGCATGATAGATAAATCTCTGGCCGACATGAGCGAAAACTGCAGTGTCCTTGGTATCGGTGTAGCAGTTAGGGTGAGAGTATCGACATTTACCTTTAGACCTCGAAGCTTTTCTTTGGCTGCAACACCAAATTTTTGCTCCTCATCTATGATCAAAAGGCCAAGGTCTTTAAATTGGACCTTCTTATTGAGCAGGGCATGAGTCCCAATGATTACATCAAGCTTACCTTCACTTAGTTCTTTATATGTTTTATTCTTTTCGGCAGTAGACTTGAATCGATTGACATAATCAACGGAAACTGGAAAATCCTTAAATCGCTCCGAAAATGTCTTAGAATGTTGCAATGCCAAAATAGTCGTAGGAACTAATACAGCGACCTGCTTACCATTGACCACTGCCTTAAACGTCGCCCGTATAGCCACCTCCGTCTTGCCAAAACCTACGTCGCCACAGATCAGCCTATCCATGGGGTACTCTTTTTCCATATCTGCCTTGACATCGATGGTCGCTTGCAGCTGGTCTGGAGTGTCTTCATAGATGAAGGACGCCTCAAGTTCGTTTTGTAAATACCCATCAGGTTCACACCCAAAACCTTTAGAGGCTTTACGTTGAGCATAGAGCTTGATCAATTCTTTTGCAATGTCTTTGACCTGTCTCTTTGTCTTACGCTTCAACGACTTCCAGGCGTCACTACCTATTTTATCCAATTTAGGCGGGGTACCATCTTTGCCTATGTATCTGGATATCTTGTGCAGTGAATTGATGCTGACATAGAGCACATCTTTGTTTTTATAAAAGATCCTAACAGACTCCTGTACATGCCCATTGATATCGATTTTTTCTAACCCTGAGAATTGTCCTACTCCATGATCTATATGAACTACATAATCTCCACGTCTCAGTTCTTTGAGCATTTTTAAGTTGAGGGCCTGCTCCTTAGTAAATCCCTTGCGCAACTTGTACCTATGGAATCGCTCAAAAATCTGGTGATCCGTATAACAAGCAACCTTGAGTTGAGGGTCTATAAATCCCGCATGTATTGATTTGGCGATAGGGTGAAACACCACATTTGCCCCCAGATCCTCAAAAATATTATGGAACCGCTCAATCTGTTTTACACTATCAGTAAAGAGGAAGTTTTGAAAGCCTTCATTATTGTGAGCTTTCATATCATTGATCAACAATTCAAAACTCCTGTTAAAACTCGGCTGCGGCTTAGCGCCAAATGACACTACCTCTGATAGTTTTTGGGTCAACTTACTTGTCGAGAAGAATACCTTTCTAAATCGATCGATGTGAGAAATAATATCGCCTGGATTGATAAAGGCTCGATCTTTAAATATTTCTTTGAGCTTCTCATCTTCTATATGAGAAATCTGATCCGCATACTCCTGAGCCTTATCATAGCATACTTGTAATCTATCCATTAGATGTTCTGCGTCCTTAATCCACAAGATGGTATCCTCTGGAAACACCTCGAAGAGTGATATTTTATCACTCTGCTCAAACTGTCCTGTGACATTAGGAATAATAGCAATCTTCTTGATGCTGCGCATAGATAGTTGATTGCCAGGATGAAAGGTTCTGATACTCTCTACCTCCTCATCAAATAACTCAATCCTATAAGGCCACTCATTGCCAAAAGAAAATATATCTACGATACCGCCTCGTATAGAAAACTGCCCTGGCTCAAAGACAAACTCTTCTCTGTCAAATCCATACTCTATCAAGAGTTCCAAAATCGTATCAAGATCCAAAGATTCTCCTAACGAAATTTCTATGCGTTGCTTATTAATGACTTGAGGATCCACCACTTTTTCGAACAAGGCTTCAGGATATGTTATAATGAGTTCTCCCCTCCCCAGCTTAAGGCTCATCCGGTTAATCGCTTCCGTCCGCTGCAACACATTGTGACTATCGAGCTCCTCAAAGTGTGCTGGTCTCTTAAAGGAATCTGGTAACAGCGATATAGATTTCTCTGATGAGATATTATCTAAGGTGTTTTGTAGATAGGCCGCTTCTTCCTTATCTATCGCTACAAAGACATGATTATGCAGTCCTTTATCATAAAGTGCTCTGATGATAAAGGCCTCTTGTCCTCCTATGATTTGTTCGACTTTTATATCCTGATTAGATAGCAAATTGGCCATCTTTTGGATCCTTGGGTCTTCCTTATAAAGATGGTTTAGCCGCTTAAGATTTTCCACAACGCAAATATATTATTTTGCTTGAGTGACCACTCTACGAATCTTTTAGAGTCCTAGCAAACAACATAATTATTGTTGCGTAGCGCTATCTACCTAGTATAAAACAATAATTATCGGATTACTCAGTAGCCAATATATCAGTTTAAAAAAACACCTTACACCCCTCGCTACAGTTGGTACAAATCTCTATCTGATCTCTGCCTGAGATCAGCTGCTGTCTAAATAGAGAATAAGCTTCTGAGTGCCAGATACTCTTAATATCGGCATGTCTCATATCGCCCATTACATGCTTTGCATCCTTGTCAAAACAGCAAGGGATCATCTTACCATCCCATGTAATCACGGCAGAGTGCCACATCTTCCAACACTCATCCTTAATGTCATATTTTAGCTCATATTGTCCTTGCTCATTTTTTATATACCGAGAGTATTCTTCATTCTCCGGGATCAGGGTGTTACCATTCTTATAGTCATAGATTTGAGCGGTCTTATAGACTACTTGATCCACTCCTATCTCGTTAGCTAGGTCTTGTACTTCCTCTATTTGATGTTCATTTGGTTTAACTACCAAGTATTGAAAGATGATATGAGGGGTAGTACTTTTGAGCTTTTTCTTCCATTTGACTACATTCTTAGCCCCCTGCAAAACTGTATCTAAGGTTCCTTCCTTCCGATACTGTTCGTAGGTGGCCTGAGAGGTGCCATCTATAGATATAATCAATCTGTTGAGGCCTGATTGTACCGTTTCCTTAGCATTAAGATCATTAAGAAAGTGTCCATTAGTAGAGGTAATCGTATAGATATTATGGTCGCTCGCATACCGCACCATGTCTAAAAAATCGGGATTGAGATAAGGCTCCCCCTGAAAATAAAAGATCAGATACATTAAGTCTTTATAAGATTGATTTATCATCTGTCGAAAAAAATCTCCCTGCAACTTGCCCGTAGGTCGTGTAAAGGATCTCAATCCACTGGGACACTCTGGACATCTTAAATTACAGGCTGTAGTAGGCTCTATAGACAGCGTCATAGGTCTGCCCATTATCCTCAATGAACCGAACCACCTCATAAGGTAAAATGATACTAGGAGCTTACTCGCATTATACATTTTATGAATCGTAAGTGTACTTAGAAAGTGTATGCTGTCTTTATATTGAAACATATCGTTAATCAAGGTCGGTTTGCCCTATATTATAGAATAAGCAATAGATTTATAAAACAATTTATCACTAAAATGTGGTTCTTCAAGAAGTGGAAAGATAAAGCTCAGGTTGACGATATGAAGTACTTGGTTATAGGATTAGGCAATATGGGAGCAGATTATGACAATACTCGCCATAACATAGGCTTTGACGTAGTAGATCAGATGGCAACTGATGGTGGTAGCTCATGGAAACATGAGACATTAGGAGATATCTCCACGATTAAACATAAGGGAAGAACCCTAATACTACTCAAACCATCTACCTACATGAACCGTAGTGGGAAAGCTGTCAATTACTGGATGACCAAAGAAAAAATACCCCTTGACAGAGTTATGGTTGTCGTTGACGACCTCAATCTGGATTTTGGCAAAGTTCGATTACGTGGTAAGGGTAGTGACGGAGGACACAATGGTCTAAAGGATATAAATCAAACCATCGGTAGCAACTACGCCCGACTGCGAGTCGGTATAGGCAACGATTATCATAAAGGCAAGCAGATCAATTTTGTACTAGGCAAATGGTCCGAGCAAGAACTAGTTGAACTTAACACCTTAGTCCCTCATTGTGCCAAGGCCTGTCTGAGCTTTAGCGCTATTGGACTCAGTCATACTATGAGTCAATTCAATCGTTGAGTATTTTTGAGATTATGATCGGTAGTTGAGACAGTTGATCCTCATTGATAAAATCAAAACCATCCCTACCTTCCAGATGCAGCGCAAGGTGCTCTTGTTCTGGTTGCCCCTTAGTAGGAATGAGAATACTTGGCACTCCGACATGGGAGATATCCATGACAGTAGTATATCCAGCTCTGGCTATTACGACTTTTGATTGATTAAATATTCTACTGATTTGATCTGACGTAGCTATCTCAATCACCTCTTGATACCTCGGTGGTGTCTTCACTTTGGCAGTAGTCCCTCTGATCCAAGCAATATGATATCTGCTGTCTTTTAGGACAGAATTTAATGCCGTCTCAAGCCAAGTTCTTTTTGGTTCAGGGCCCGATAGAATCACTGCTACATCATATTTTAAAGGCTGTACTCTCTTAGAAAGCCGACTGATGGGACCAATATATCGGACCGTTTTTATGCCCTCGGATCTAGAGAGCACTCCAGACAGAGATAGTTCACTGACTTTATAATCGGGTATCCAACATTCATCAAAATCGTTGATAAAAAATTTGTTGAGCTTGGAGCCCATGAATGCCGCCGCTTTAATCCCTGCTTGCAGTTGCAACTGGTGAGCAATAATGACACTGCGGATACGTATATCACGACAGCCAAATCTGTGGTCACTGATGATCATCGTCAAGCCAAATCTATTAACTAACTCTTCAGTCATTGCCATTTCTTTGCTGACAGCCAAGGTTAGCTTTGGTCCCTGCTTGACTAGGCCTAGAAGGAAATGATCTGACTTATAATGAATATTATAAGAGGGAAGTTTGACATAGGACATATGCGGAAACTCCCTCTTGAGTAAGTCCAATGCAAGGCCGTCGGACCCCAAGAGTATGGCATTGTTTTTAGATAATTTCTTGATGATGGGTATGCACCTAGTCGCATGTCCTAATCCCCAATGTAGCGGCGCAACCAATATCCGTTGACCTGTGATCTTATCTAAGAAAGAAAGATCATTCATCTCTGACTAACCTATTCTGATTTCATCATCATTTTGATCATAAAACTTGTACTGATTAAGTGCAAATTCTGTATTGACCATCAGTTTGAGCCACTTATTGTATTTCATACGCCACCTCATCCTAAGACTTGGAAGTCCCTGTTTGAGATACGCAATGACATAGGGATGCGCTTCGAGAGAAATCTTAGATTTTGGCCTGGAGTTACAGATATTACCCAGATTTCGTTCTATCGCATCAGATACCAACATACTCGGTGTGACCGATCCAGTACCATTACACGAAGAGCAGACCTCTGCTGTCGAGATATTTACCTCTGGTCGAGTACGCTGACGAGTAATCTGCATCAGACCAAATTTAGTCAGTGGCAATACGGTGTGTTGTGCTCGATCTGACTCCATTAGCTTTTTGAACTCTCTTAAGAGTTTCGCCTTGTTCTCCGGAGCACGCATATCTATAAAGTCAATGATCACTATTCCTCCGAGATCTCTCAGCTTCATCTGGCGAGCGATTTCGTGTGCTGCTTCCAGATTTACCTGTATCGCTGCTGTTTCTTGATCGACTCTTTTCATTTTGGGTCCACTGTTCACGTCCACGACGTGCATAGCCTCTGTATGTTCTATAACCAGATAAGCCCCACTCCGCATAGTATAGGTCTTGCCAAAGGAGGATTTAATCTGTCTTGTAATCCCATAATGGTCAAATATGTTTCTCTTGCCTTTATACAGATCGAGGATTTTCGCTTTGTCCTTGTCAAATCCTCCGAGATAATCTTTCATATTGGCATAAGTCTCTGGCTCATTGACTACGACTCTGTTAAACGAGTCATTCAACAAGTCCCTCATAATCGTCTCAGTTTTATCCAGTTCTTTGAGCACTTTGAGATAACGCTGAGCACCTCTCATTTTTTGGAATATCTGATCCCATTTTTCTAAGAGTGACAATATGTCTTCATGTATATCGGCAACTTTTTTCCCTTCAGCAGCAGTACGAACGATCACTCCAAAATTCTTTGGTTTGATGCTCTCGGTTACTTTTTTTAATCTCTTTCTTTCTTCTTCTGAAGAGAGTTTCTTAGAGACAGCCACAACATTCTTAAACGGACTCAACACAACGTATCGTCCTGGTATTGTGATTTCACAACTCAACCGTGGTCCTTTGGTTGATATAGGCTCCTTTAGAACTTGAACGAGTAAGAAGTCCCCTTTTTTTAGAACCTTATCAATACTTCCTCGCTTATCTATCTCTGGCGGGATAGAAAAATCGTCAAGTAGGGACCTATTCCTTTTTTTCTTGGTAGCTTCTTTGGTATACTTGATAACAGATGATAGGGTGGGCCCACAATCAGTATAATGCAGAAAAGCATCTCTTGGATGACCAATCTCTACAAATGCTGCATTTAATCCTGGCATTGTCTTTTTGATTCTTCCTAGGAAGACATCTCCAACATTGAATGCATTGCCATGATTTTCTTGATGTAACTCAACGAGCCTTTTATTTTCTAAAAGGGCTATGTCAACCGCTTCATCGGTTGAGTTTATTATTAGTTCTTTCTCCACAATAATCTTTTATCAGAAGTCTAACGACTTCAGGTATACTTAATACGAGATTACAGAGAGATTTTAGAGATAATGGGTTGGTAGAGTACTAAGTAGTTTTACTAAACCTATATGAACAGACGATCTAAGAACATAGATCTTACGTTATGTAAGAATCTATTTCTTTTTCTTATGTCTATTCTTTCTTAGTCTCTTTTTTCTTTTATGCGTACTAATTTTATGACGCTTTCTTTTTTTACCACAAGGCATAAAAACTATATTTTTTGTTCACATTTTTGTCTAAACAGTTCAGCTTTGGTTGGCTCTCCAAGTCTTTGATACAGATCCATGGCCAGGCAATTTGACATCCTGTTATTGGGTTCGTTTTCAAGAGCTTTTGTCAAGCGGATTTTCGCTTTATCAAGCTGATTAGTTTGAATCGCAAATTTCGCAAGATTATTCATCACAGGCACGTTTTCAGGATAATTTTTATTTAGTTTTAATAATACCTGAATTCCTTTCATAGGATTTTGTTCGTCTGGATAATTTGAAAATAATATTCCTCTATTTAGTTGATATTCAATATTATTTGGCTCTAAAGATATGGCATTTTCCATTGCCTTAATGGCGTTTTCTTTACAAAAGGCACTTTTCTTTGGCGATTCTGTCTGATCTATACCTCTGACATAAGACGTGCCTGCTATGGCCCAGGATTCTCCAGTTTGTACTATTTCTGCTATTTCTTCAGCTTTATTACCCGCCAATGCATACTCATTAAGACTAAACCATTTGCCCGATAGTTCCTTCATCAATTCAATTCTCTCAAGTGTATCTGTGGATTCTTTGACCTTAGACTCTAGTATCTGTATAGTGGCTCTATCATCACTACTCAACTGAGCGAGTGACTCCTTTTTAATAATAGAAATGTCTGTGCTGCTACTATTGAGTGCACGAATTTTTTCAGTTTCTAATAATTTTTTAGGCTTGGTAGAAAATCCAAATAATAGGCATACAAACAAAGCTATGGCTCCGAGGATTGTTAGCTTTTGAGCGTTGTTCAGCATAATTTAGTCTCTGGCCTCTTCCTCAGGAAGTGCGGACACATTTCCTTTTACTTGATCCATGAATACTTTGGCAGGCTTAAATGACGGAATATAATGCTCGGGTATCTCTAAGGCAATATTCTTTTTAATATGACGTCCGATTTTCTTGGCTCTCTTCTTGATTACAAAAGACCCAAAACCTCTGATATAGACATTCTCTCCTTCGGTGAGGGTATCTTTTACTTCAGAGAAAAACGTCTCAAGAGCTACTAAGACGTCTACTTTCGGAACCCCCGTTTTGTCTGCTATTGTATTTACTAAGTCGGCTTTGCGCATGGTTGTAATTAGTTGGTATTTAAGAACTTATGATCGTTTCTGTTGATACTGTAAGGCAAACAAATTTCGCAATTTTATTTATTTATCATAACTATTTGTGCTTTTTTCACCTATCAGGACCAATTCAGTCTACTTTATAGGGGTCAAAAGATCAATTTACTTTAAAAATCTACTCATCTGTTTTGCCTAAAATAGTAAATAGACAGTCATTAATTGACCGTCACGTTTAAGGGTGGGCTTTTAGCTAACAAGGATTATTCGCCTATATTGGCGGATATTTAATATAACAAGTAACAAGTAGGAGTATGCTTTATTCGATGACAGGCTATGGAAAGGCGGAAGGGGCTTATGGCGGTCGCAACTATATTATAGACATAAGATCTCTTAATGGCAAATCGACAGATATTAGAATGAAGATTCCTAGTCAATTTAAATCTAAAGAAATTCCTTTAAGGTCGCACATTTTGGACCAGGTTCATCGTGGAAAGATAGATGTCTCCATCCAAACCATTAGTGTAGATGATATAGCTGATCATGGTCTAAATATGAACCTCTTACAAAAATACTATGATCAACTACAAGCTTTTGCGACCAGTAATAACCTGCCACCACAAGATTTTTTACAAACCATCATTAGGATACCCAATATCATCGTAAGTAATGAAGAAGAGGTTACTGATGAAGAATGGAATCATATTACCACGATAGTTGATCGTGCCGTAGCGGAGCTCAATAAATTTAGGCAAGATGAAGGAAAGTCTCTTTCGGATGACCTAACCGCAAGGGTGAAAAACATTATGGATCTGCAAAAAGAGATTCTACCATTCGAGGAGCAACGTAATGAAGATCTACATAACAGGCTGTTCAAACAGATAGAAGACTATCAGTCTAATGATAATATAGACAAAAACAGACTTGAGCAGGAAGTCATCTACTATCTGGAGAAGTTGGATATCCATGAAGAAAAAGTGCGCCTCGATCAGCATTGTCAATATTTTCTAAAAGAGTTACAGTCTGACTCATTTCAAATGGGTAAAAAACTAAACTTTATATCACAAGAAATGGGAAGGGAGATAAATACAATGGGCTCGAAGGCACAACAAGGCGACATCCAACGTATCGTCGTTAGAATGAAAGTAGAACTGGATCAAATTAAAGAGCAACTTGCCAATGTTCTCTAAGAGCATGATATTTGATTAAAAAGAATCCAAATTGACAACGTGCATTACAAAAGGAATAAGAGTAAGTGTCTCAAATAGATATGAGGCTCAACACTCCAATCCTGCCCAAGGATTGCATATACATAGCTATCATATTGTCATAGAAAATAATAGCGACGAGACGGTACAACTCCTGACGAGACATTGGATCATCATGGACTCCGACCTTAATATAAAAGAGGTCAGAGGAGAAGGCGTCATCGGCGAACAGCCCATCATCGCTCCTGGAGGATCTCATAGTTATAGTTCTTGGACCCCTCTCAAAACAACCATGGGCAAAATGTCCGGCTCCTATCAAATGATGAAGTTGTCAGACCATGAAAAATTTGATGTTAGGGTGCCCATTTTCAACTTGACAAATGACAGTATCCTAAATTGAGCAAAACAATAACGGGAATTCTATTTGTGATTGTAAAAAAAGAGAATAAATTTGCACTCCTTTTACATATGAGGTGCAGCAGTGCGCTAGTATGAAACAAGATGGTTAGGTACCTTAGCTCAGTTGGTAGAGCACAGGACTGAAAATCCTGGTGTCCCTGGTTCGATTCCTGGAGGTACCACAAAATAAAAGCCCTGATATTCAGACAATTATAACTGAAGTCAGGGCTTTTCTAATTTAATGGGTACAACATAGGTACAACAAACTGAAATTTTAGCGCCTTTTAGGAATTATACTTCGCACTAACCTTTTGACTAAATATTTTAGATTTCCTCTATTCAGAATCTCAAAAGTCTTATCTGATCTTTACTCAGATCGATTATATCAACATTTAGTACATTGCTATCTCATTCATACCCCTGTAACGTTTGGTCCTCCGGTTGGTGGGCTTTTTTCTTCTATAGATCACTATGAACCTATATAGTAGAGTAGGCAGAAACGATACGTTGATTTCTATTCTGAGTAATTAAACGCTATAGGTGGTAGAATTGGGGGGGGGTCTCAAAAGTTTAGCAAACCAAGGTTATTTATACAGAACATTTTAACCAAAATTCTCAATCATTAAAAACTGACGTCCAATTTAAAGATGTATATCCGCATAACATGTCAAAAGCCTACGCTTAAGCAAACTATATTGATTCGAGATCACAGACATTCGAATAGCGATCGGCTATCATAGTTCGAAGACATAGACATTCGAACACCGCAATAGACTTAGGGTAGCGGAGGAAGCCAACGATTATAGAGAGAGTCGATCTATTACAAATTGAATTTCATCAAAATGATTCAACAATTTATCATGTAGAATGGATTGATGATTGCACTTACTTATTGAAAGATGAACAACCAGAGACCACAATTATTAAAATAATTGAAGTAGACTCGTTTGGCTATCATTTCAGTATAAAATTATATAATAGCAATGAGGATTTTATATTGACGGGTTACGCAGAAAGAATATCAAAATACAAGAAGTAGAAATCCTAAAATAATTAACCAGAAGACAGCAGACATATCTCTAATGTAACTGTAGCCTTCTAATAATCTTTCTTTTTTCTGAAAGACTATATAGCCATAATATATACCCCCAAAAAGAAAAAGAAATCCTAATATTTTAATTATTAGTTCCTTCATCATCAATTACTATTTCTACTGCATTTTCAGTAACAATATTTGTCATCTCTACTCTTGTCTGAATCAACTTCTTAGAAGTTTCATCAATATTTGATTTTTCTAAAGCTGTTTCATTAGGCTTAGGTAAAAACTCAAATAACCCTTCTAATCCAACGTCTAACATCACTACCTATCTCTATTGCCGCACCTAATGTAGATAAACTTTCCCCTATTGCCGTTAATGGCAATCCTATTTGCGGAGCAAAAGAAGCAATACCAAATCCTAAAAAGGCTGTGCCATCACCTATTTCCTGCATGCCTGATCCAATCTCCTGAGTTGTGATTTCCCTAATCGGAACCGAAGCAGATTCTACAGTCATTGGTATATCTGTGCCAAATGTCTTGTTGAAGTTTTGTCTACTTTTTTCCATAGCTCCCATAAAATGGTAAATCTGCAAGCCCCACAAGTCTATATTAGCTATAGGCGAATTCTCTGCATAGTTGTATGAATTGACATGTGGAAACTGCGAACTTATCGGATCGGCCCTTCAAAAAGATTGATTGACATAAAACAGCCTCGTGCCTCGAACACTAAGT
>CAZJHC010000062.1:0-14099 GCA_964545645.1 uncultured Saprospiraceae bacterium | reverse complement strand
TCCTTATATAGATATCCTGTAGTGAGCTCCTGCAATTGTTGGGTGGCTCGATCAGGATTAGTAATGACCTCTGGATACATGCCATAGATCAAGCGCTGTTGCAGTTGGCGCTTCTCCTCTATGATCCCATGATGTCGTATCATTTCTTCTGTAGAGATACCTGATAGAATCAGCTCTACCTTTCTCCCTGTGAGCGGCTCACTTAGACCCGCTGACAGCTCTAATGCCGATGATCCAGATACGATGAGTTTAACTGATTTGATTTTATCAGTAATGAGCTTCAGTGTAACACCGATACTCTTTATACGTTGAGCCTCATCTATGATAACGAGTTTAGTCGTACCAAAGATACTCTTGAGGGCACTGGAGGTGCTATCGGTCAATAACTTCCTAATATCTGGTTCATCACAATCCAAGAACAGGGTGTCATCATAGCGTTCTGCAATCTGATGCAATAAGGTAGTCTTACCGACCTGACGAGGCCCGATGAGCAGAACAGCCTTATTTTGCTTGATAATCTGCTCCACATTCTGTTGTATCAGACGAGCTATCACAATTCAAAAATATGACATTTGTGGATTGTAATCGAAAAAAAGCATAACTATTTTAGATTATAATCTATAAATGTTAATAAAATGAATATTTCTGGCACTGTGTACAGTTATGGATTACATAAAAAAGCCCGTTCAGAATCTGCTCTGAACAGGCTTTTATACTATTTGAGTTCATAATTACCGCATATCATGAGTAGTATTTGTAACAATCCTGCGTTAGAAATACTCACAATAGCTAAGGCTATTATTGCGCTTTCCGCCTTGGCTTGTCTCAAATCCTATATCAATCCAATGCGGCATTATATAACACAAATAGTATTAAAATCATAGTATGTTAGGGAGATAAATGTTATTCTCCTAAGAAATCTGCTTTATCCTTCATCATAGGAGGGGTAACTTCCGCTTTCTCCGCCGCTTTCTTGAGACTCGCCCAATCTTTGCTCATGATCTTGTCTAAATCAGCCATTGCCTTATCATATCGCTGTGTTACAGCACTAACCGTAGCTAACTCTGATGATGAAGGAGCATCGAAGCTTCCAGCAATCTTAGAGTAAATCGTAGCTAGCTTTTCTCTAAGTTCAGGATCAACTGTGCCGACATAGTTATCACCTGTGGTGATAACCATAGTCTTTTTGAGGTCATTGAGTTTGGAACTTACTTTTTCAGCTTTATTCTTCAGCTTAGGATTCTCCATAGCCTGGTCTGCAAAGGCAATCATTTCATCAACTTGATATACTTTGTAAGCCAGGTGCTCAGACATGTTGTAGAGTTTCTTAGTCATCTCTTGCTGCTGCTTTCTATCCGCCAATGCAATAGGAGAGTCTTCGTCATAGACTATTTCAAATTCCTTTTCGAACATCTTTTTACCTTTTTTGAGTACTACCTTATAGGTGCCAGCAGCAGCACTTGGCGCTGTAAATCCTCCGAATGTGAAGCTCTTACCTTTGGCCATCTTAGGGAATGGGTAGGCAAAGTTCCATGTTATCTCATTGATGCCTTTCGACTTGCTTACAGTCACATCAGTTATTTTATTGCCATCCATATCTTGGATCTCGGCGAGCATCTTACCGAAGATGTGCCTTTTCTTGAGGTAATAAGGGATCTTAACATTGCGAGAAGCGTTGGGTCCAACAAATGATAAATCTGTAGTAGCAGAGCCAAATCCACTTTGCTCATTCAAGACAAATGGTTCTATATCAAAGAAATGGAGTTCCTTGACGGCTATCTCTGGTGTTAGCTCACGCAGCGGGCTGATATCATCAATGATTATCACACCACGACCATGAGTACCCATCACTATATCATTAGTCTTAGGGTGCATCTCGACATGATGTACAGCTACCGCAGGCATGTTATTAGTAAACTTGCTCCAGCTATTACCGCCATCTAAAGTGATATAAAGCCCAAATTCTGTCCCGAGGAAAAGTAAATTTTCATTGACGAAATCCTCTTGAATAGATCTGGTGAAGCCATAGACTTCATCTGTGATAATAGACGACCAAGTCTTACCATAATCGGTCGTCTTATAGGCATATGCATTTTTATCATTCTTGGTATGTCCATCAAATACGGCATACGCTGTGCCCTTGCCATGCACACTGGCCTCTATATGATAGCACCACGTGTTAGCTGGCAGTCCTTCGATATTAGCTGTGACATTGTTCCATGTCATGCCGCCATCAGTAGTGACTTGTACGTTGCCATCATCAGTGCCTGCCCAGATGATACCTTGATCTAATGGAGACTCCGTAATAGTGAATACTGTACAATGGTTTTCTGCTCCAGAATTATCTTTCGATAATCCACCAGAATTCTCCTGATCCAATTTAGCAGGGTCATTGGTAGTAAGGTCCGGGCTAATCTTACGCCACGTTGAACCCATATCATCTGAGACATGTACATATTGCGAGCCTACATAGAGTCGGTCATCATTATGAGGGCTGAGGGTTATAGGAGCATTCCAGTTAAATCTTAGATCTTCATCCTCAGTCTCTGGTAGTGGTTGGACAGTTTTAGTATATCGTCGCTCTGTGTCAAAACGCCAGATGTTTTCAGCACCTTGCATTTCAGAGTAGACGATTGGTTTGCTGGCATGCTTGAGTACTCTAAATCCGTCACCTGCGCCGACACTCTCCCAATCACGTGCCTCGACCCCTCCTGGAGATGATGATGGCCCATACCAACTGCCATTGTCTTGCAGACCTCCATAGACATTATAGGGCTCATCATTATCGATAGTAATATGATAAAACTGGCTGACAGGTAAGGTACTTACGATATCAAGAGTACGACCGCCATCCCATGATCGATAGACTCCACCATCTGTCGCCCAATACATGATCTCTGAATTGTTGACATCAAACCAAACATCGTGTATATCAGAGTGCATATTACCTGCAGATGTAAAGGTCTTGCCCCCATCTCTACTGATTGATCCGAATAATCCACTTTTCACCAACACATCTGGATCTTTAGGATCTACATTGATGCGTGAGAAGTAAAATGGTCTTACAACGAGTTCAAAGTCTCCATTTAATCTGGTCCATGATTCTCCTTTATCATCAGAGCGATAAAGTCCTTTGTCTTCATCTTTCTCACTTTCTATAACCGAGTAAACTATTTTGGCATCAGATGGAGCTACAGCTACAGCTATTCTACCTAACTTTCCTGACGGAAATCCATTATGTATTTTGCTCCAATTCTCACCACCATCTGTAGATTTATAAAGTGCGGATTGCTCTCCTCCAGAGTTGAAGGACCATGCGGTTCTTCTAAATTCCCAAAATGCAGCATACAATGTATTAGGGTCATTAGGGTCCATGATTAAATCACTACAACCTGTCTTACCATCAATGCTCAGGATGTTAGTCCAAGTCTGACCGCCATCCGTAGATTTGTATACTCCACGATCGTCGCTATCACCCCATAGGGCTCCTAACTCACCTACATAAAGGGTGTTTTTATCTTCAGGATGTATGATGACACTACTGATTCTTTCAGAGTTTTCATATGGCAGTTTTACCCAACTGCCACCAGCGTCGGTGGATTTATAGAGACCATCTCCTATTGAGGTGCTATTACGAGTCCAGACCTCACCAGTACCAACATAAATAGTATTGTCTGGGTCATGCGGGTCTAATCTTACAACACCTATCGATTGACAATAGTCATCGAATATCGAAGAGAAGGTAGCTCCACCATTAGTGGACTTCCATACACCGCCGCCTGCGGTACCAGCATAGATGATTTTGGAATTAGTGGGATGGCCTTCCATATCGCTGATTCTTCCGCTCATAAGTGCAGGGCCTATCTGTCGTGCTGACATGGATCCAAATAGATCGCCAGCTGGAAGAAGGACCTTATCTTGGGCCTTGAGGTTCGGAAAGAGTAGAACAAAAAATATAAAAGGAATGACAAATGATAGATGTCTTTTCATGTTGATATAGTTATTAGATAGGCTTAAGCTCGAATGAACTATTCGTGATATAATATAAATTAAAAAAAGACTATTGAGGCTCTTCCTCAATAGTCTTTAGCATGGTGCTAGTTATTTATTCTTTTGACTCCTCAGGGAAAGCTAGTACAGCTTTGTCGAGAGTCGGATTAATCTCTATTACTTCCAAATTGATCGGAACTGAAGGACCATCTTTCATACCCATAGCCATAGTGAAAGGAAAATACAATCCATCCACTTCATCATAATCACTAAACTTTATTTGTTGTACGCTTCCAGCGACTGGTCCAGAAAGAACTTCATTTTCTTGACCTAATAAAACAGATGTTTCGGTATCAAAATAATAATAAGCGATTGATTCTTTTTCTTCACCATTGATTGTGGCTGGTTCAGTTATCAATTTGATTTTATAACAATCAGTGCCGTCAAAGCTTTCTGTGCCTATAAGTTCTGCAGTATATCCTTTCTCTTCAAAATCTATTAAGGCATCGGGAAAATCATTGATATTCAATTTATAGTTTGCTAAGTCCTCTGTACTTGCTTTTTCGGGTTTCATAGTCATCTGATTAGTGCTCCATAGATTTTCACCATCATAGACGTTTTGAAACATTTCTAATCCTTGAAAAGCAAATTTCATATATGTTTCACCAGATTTACTTTGAACCATTTCTACGGGTATTTCCATACCGCCTTGATTTAACTTGCCAGAAAACTTAATGCTTTCAATTGCTTTCCAGGCATCTTCTCCACCTGTAGACTCATGATAGGTAGAGATAATTTCTGCTGGTGTCTGAGCACTTAAGTATGTAAATGTTGAAATGAATATTAATAGTAAAGTTGATTTTGTAAAATTCATTGTTTTAATGTTTGTGAGCGAAATAAATGCTTTCAAAGATATTAACACAATGTATATCTACGAATAAGGTTGATTTTTAGATGAATAATATCGCTCTTTATGGCAATTGATAATAATCGAGTTTAGTCATCTCTTTATAACTTCTATTACAGCAAGATTGGTTGTTCAGACTTGAAATAATATTTAATCACTAGGTCAAGATTCATTATCTTTTTGGATCATACACTAAAGTAACTATGTGGTCTTATTTAAGAGGGGTAGATTTGGCACAAACTTTCGAGAGGTTTGCTGTTGCATCGATTTTGGCTGTGGTATATACGATCTCTGCGATCATATTGATTGCTTATGACGCAGATACTGGATCGGAGATGGTACCATTCATCAAACTCCTTATAGTGGGCTATTATATGTTTTTGGGAGCGATCATTAGTCGCTTATTGAGTGAAGCTTATAATCAGGCTCGACTTGAGTGGATTGGTTGCGGAGCTATTGCTTTGCTTGGCATGGTAGGCTATAACTGGTTGCCTATAGACTTTGACTTAGTCACGACCAGACTATTCAGGTTGCCTTACCTGTTGTTAGGTATAGCAGTATTCTTGCATCTGGTCATTGCCTATATACCTTTTTTATCAAAAGGAAGCGATGGAGATTTTTGGGAGTATAATCGGAAGACTTTTGTTCGATTTATGGAGTCGGTTTTTTTTTCTGGAGTGTTATTTGTCGCCATGCTCTTGGCGTTGTTGGCCTTAGACAAACTTTTTGGCGTTGAGCTTGATGGCAGAGTAGTGGGCTACCTGGCCGTTAGCCTTTTTGGGATCTTTCATAGTTGGTATTTCTTGAGCAAGTTTCCTACGCTGGATTATGATGATGAGGTAGAGCCACCACTGAGTGCTTTTTTAGTATTCTCTCAGTATATATTGATCCCTATAGCGACCATATATATGATCATCTTGTATGCTTACGGTATTAAGGTATTGATGGATGGCGTTTTACCTCGAGGGTGGATTGGAAACTTGTCACTATGGTTTTCAATTATAGGAGTCTTCACTTTTTTGATGAATTATCTCAATCCTCGTTTTAGCCAACTGGGCTATGTGCGATGGTTTATTAGATCCTTTTTTGTGATATTAATAGTGCCAGCGATTTTGCTGGTGGTGAGTTTGCATCGTAGGATAGGGGATTATGGCGTTACTGAAGAGCGATATGTATTGGCCATGATCACCTCATGGATTATCCTGATGATTACTATCTATGGTGTCCTCAGGTGGCGATCGCTTAAATGGTTACCTATCAGTCTATCTCTGGTTGTGCTATTTGGACTGTTGGGAGGATCTTGGAGTATGTTCGGTTGCACCCTTAGGAGTCAGCAAAATCGTTTATATGAGATGATGTCTGCAGCAGGATTGATCGGACGAGGTAACGATATCGACTCAGACCAATTTCAAGATATATACAATCAATTGTCCTACCTGGATGATCGATCTGACATGGCCTTTATCAATGATTGGTTGCAAGAGCCGGCACCTTTAGTTGATGAGACTATACCTCAAGACCTGAGCAATCTAAGTATCATTTCTGATCATTTGGGTCTTCAGATTATACCTACAGAGTCGAATGAGCAACGGTATTTTAATAGAGAGTCCCAAGTTCCGATATCAATAGCTGCCTCGGATTATGATCTTATCTATGTCTTTAGAGAGAATGGAGTCATACGCCCTATGGTTGGCGATAGTACTGTTGTACTAAAGCAAGGCCAGCTTCATATAAACTATCAGACGCTGGATACGCTCGTAGATCTTAACGCTGAGATTCACTCTTGGATAGATGATGATGATGATGCAGATCCCGGAGCCTATCAGTCACATGTCATGATCTCCAAGGTGTATGGTACGGTTCATTGTGATATTTACTTTCAGTCTATCTATGGACATATAGATCAGGAGGGAAGATATCATATCGATGAGGCTGAAGGTGTCTTGTTTTTGAGAGAGTAGGTATCGAGGAACTTATGTATTAGTTTTGATGTAGATACGATTGAAGGTATGTCCTTCGTTTTTGCTTGGTACAGTTATTTATCATAATGAAATACTCAACTCTCTTAACCTTAGTACTGATAAGCCTAATCCTTGGCGCTTGCCAACAGGGCTCTCCAAAACAAGAAGACTCAGTAGAACCTGTCGAAGCATCGCTCGTTACGAATGCCACCTCGCCAAGTGTAGACCTCGAGAATGCAAATGAGCGAGATCTCGAGACCATTACAACAGCATCAACGCCATCTCCACGTCCTACCCAAGCATTGTATGATGTGGACAATATCTCAGAGACCATCAATCTCCCGAGAGAACTGACCGAGATATCGGGATTATCATACGATGAAGTCAATAATCGATTTGTAGCCAATAATGATGAAAAAGGCACTATCTATCATGTTAATTTGGATGGCACGATCGCCTCAAAAGTAACATTTGGCAAGGATGCTGATTATGAGGCCATAGAATTGGTCAGGGACGACATCGTGGTTGCCAAGAGTAATGGCAACCTTTATTTTTATGATCCTGTATCTACGCAGACGACCAAGATAAAATCAGAATTGAGCTCCAAGAATGACATCGAAGGCTTAACCTATGACTCGGACAATAACCTACTCTTGCTGGCCTGTAAAGGTCAAACACTTAATGAAGAAAACAAGAAAAAAGAAAAGGTGGTCTATGCTTATAACTTGGAATTAGAAGTGCTCCATAAAGAGCCATTTTTGATAATGGGTGACCCAGAGCATCTATCTTTTGTCGAGTATCATTACAATGACTTGAGTAAGTATAGGAAGAACCTCCTCCAAAAGCGTATCAAGGGATTTTCACCATCAGGTATAGCCATCAATCCCATCAATAAGGACCTCTATGTGGTATCTGCCCGTGGTAGCTTAATAGTCATCTATGATATAGATCATGAGCTTAAGGATGTCTTGTTTTTTGATGAAGGTAGAGTTCCCCAGCCTGAAGGCATCTGCTTCAATCCCAACGGAGATATGTATGTCAGCACCGAAGGTAAGGGCCTTACGGCCAAAATATTCAAGTTCGATTTAGTTCAGTAGCAACTGCATGATGCAGATATCTTGCCACTGACCATTTTTAAACCCTATTTCTTTTTGGATGCCGACGATGGTATATCCTAACGATAGATTGTAATCGATGCTGCGCCGATTGGAGGCAAATATCTTGGCGACCAGATGGTGGTATTGTAGATTTTTCGCTTGTTCAATGACGAATTTTTTAAACCTACTACCATGTCCTTGGCCGGTATGTTTTTCTCTAAGATATATGGCAGTCTCTGCAGCATATCGATAACCCAGTCTATCGCTATATCGCTTGATGATGCCCCAGCCTATGATAGTATGGTCGAGATGGATGACATATAATTTTTCTCGAGTATTAAATCGACGGATCCATGTCTTGATATCGCCGGCCATATAGTGATGTTCATCCATAGTAGATTGATGTAAAGCGATATGTTCATTATAAATCTCTGCGATCGCATGATAATCTGGAGGTTGAGCTTCTAAATATTGTATTGGCATGCTCTTCAATCTATTGCTGCTATCAAATCTAAAAAAAGCTTGGTTTCTTCTATGTTTTTTTGGAAGTTGAATCGCCAGTCCCCATGATAGAACTGCGGATAGATCTGGAGACGGGAGGGGTTCTGCGCTAAGGACAGTTGGTGATATAGATCTATGCTCTGTGAGGTATTAACGAAGCTATCTCTTCCACCATGTACTATATAAAAGGATGGACTCTTGTCACTAACTAAGGAAATGGCATCAGCCTCTATATCTCTCAAGTATTTCTTAATGAGGACTCGAGTGATAGGGTGATGGTTTTGATGGGTCAGCGACAGATTAGAGAATCCATACCAAGAAATAACCCCGACAAACAGATGAGGCGACTTAAGAGCTGTATAATTAATGATCTGTGCCCCTGCTGATAATCCCCAACCGATTATAGGTACAGCTGGTGTCGACAAGGTTTCAAGATTTTTGCCTATCCACGCATGTGCTCTATGTACATCATCTACAGGGTCTGGGAAGTGATGCTGCGGCAGCATTCGATAGCTCATGCTGGCTATACTATATCCCGATTTTAGTAGTTCCAATATACCTGGAGGTACATTGCGACGAGTGCCAATGATCCAACCGCCACCATGGGCATAAAGAATAATGCCCTTTGGTGTGATACCATTGGGCGGGCGATAATAATCAAGCTTCAGCTTATTGTCGTGATCATAGATATATGTATCGCAAGTATTGGCGCCAAAGTAATAGGCGTACATACACCATAAGCCATTGATTATTATCGAAACAATATTCATCATGTCTAACAGAACTGCCCGCATATGCTCTTTTATCGGCTTTAGTTGTTATAATATTGCGACCTTTTATGTAACTATCAATGAATCAAGCAGAATTAGATAAAGTAAAGCAGTTGCCACTGCATGCATCTTGGGGTGTGAAGCAGATAAACGCTGATGAAGGAGCCTCAGAAATGTTGGTCGAAGTAAGCGAATCGATGCTAAATCCTGTCGGAAAGATGCATGGTGGTATACTCTATGCCTTGACTGACGTCTCTGCCTATGCAGCACTACTAAGTGATGTAGAAGAAGGCCAATCAGGAGTCACTCATCAGATTAACATACAAGTATTACGACCTGTCGATGTCGGTGATACTCTGATAATGAAAAGTCGCATTATCAAAAAAGGTAGGAGACTTTCATTTTTAGAAAGTAAGGGATATGTGGGTGATAAGATGGTGATCACCGCAACAATTACCAAGAGTATGGTCTTACTTGATCATTAAATAGCGGAGAAAGCTTCTATGAGTGCACCTAAAGACAATGTATTAAGGCAGGATATTTTGACAAAGAGTATATGGTCATTGATGACTAAATTCTCATTGCCAGCAATAATCGCCATGTCGATCAACAGTCTTAATACATTCGTTGATGCCCTGTTTATAGGTCAGTATGTAGGCCAAGAAGCCCTTGCTGCTGTTTCCTTAGCCTTTCCATTGACGATGCTGACCAATGCTGCGGCTGTCATGATCAGCGTCGGAGGATCATCACTATTGAGTATAGCTATCGGTGCTGATCAAACTGATATCCAACAAAAGATGTTTGGCAGTGTGTCTATTATGTCTCTCATTGTGTCAGTCTTGCTGACAACATTTGGTCTGATATTCGCCGAGGATCTGATCGAACTGATGGGAGGATCTGGCAATCTCATAACCATAGGAGCTTATTATTATAGGATCATGATGATAGGGGCCTTGGTACGGGTTTATGGCGTCGTACTCAATACATTGATTCGTGCTGAGGGCAAGATGAATGAGGCTATGGCATATCTTATCATTGCCACGGTGCTCAACATCATACTTAATCCGATATTCATTGTCGTATTTGATTGGGGTGTCGCTGGTGCTGCTTGGTCAACGATCATAGCGATGGCGGTGCTCACCTTGTTTGGTATCGTATATTTTCTGCGAGGCAGAGCTAATTATCAAGTTAATCTGTCTTATTGGAAGTTAGAGAAATCTATCATCAAGCCAGTACTGAGTGTGGGAGTATCAGCGATGATGATGCAATTGATGTTCTTGGTGCAGCAGGTCTTTGTTTTTAGGTCTATTGCACATTATGGCAGCGATTGGCATATTGCCTTTATGGGGGCCTGCTATAGGATTATGATGTTGATGGTGATGCCCATCTTTGGCTTTTCTCAGGCGCTACAACCTATTATTGGAATTAACTATGGTGCCAACGCTGTGGATCGGGTAAAAGAATCTTTCAAGTTATTTGCTAAAGTTGCGACCTCGATGCTATTTGTCATCTGGATCTTCGGATTGACATTCCCGTTAATCATGTTGGGTTGGATGTTGCCCGAGGCTACTTTTTCATCTGTTGATATTAATAATTTTAGGATTCAGATGTTTGCCTATATATTGTTTCCATTTTTCTTGATGGGGATTACGATGTTTCAATCTATGGGTAAGGCCAAGATTGCAGGATTTATGCTTGTTTCTCGAGAGTTGGCTCTCTTCGTTCCATTTGTGTTGATACTTCCTTTGTTCTTTGGGGTAAACGGTATTTTTTATGCCAATCTCCCTGTCAATGTACTGGTATTCTTTGCCGCCTTCTATTTGGTGCGATCAGAGTTTAAGGCGTGGTCAAGGGCATAGTGTCGTTTGATACTTGGATGATTTCAAGATTTTCGAACCGCATAGACATCTCTTTATCTGTATGTAAGATTGAGGTGATGCTTGTCGTTTTGACGATCTCATGATAGTTCATCACTACATCTGAGAGGGGATTTCCTTCGCCGCCATGACGATGAAAGTCGAGGATAGAATGTTGATTAACTTCGACAGTATTAGACCGCCAGTCTTTGAACCATTGTTGGCGTTTTTCTTGGAGCACATCATCATAAAGTGTGGCTGATGCCCACAGTTTCATTTGATCAGTAGCATATTCACTATGGTGATATTGGCTATAGTCCCAGCGAACTTCATGTAGTCGCCCTCGATCATAAATGATCATAGTGAATGGCTCTATATTTTCAAATTTGTATAGTTTAAGAAAGTGCTCGACATCATCATACTCAAAAAATTCCATAGCCATGATGCCTCGACTGAGGCGGTAGGGTGGTTGTCGGTCGTGTCTCTCAAAGGCCCCATTCAATATACATACGAGCTGATCAGAATCGGATATGACTATCCAAGAGCCGTGGGCTCCAGTATCTTGAGGGAAGAGAAGAGTCTTACCATACTTATTGGCTCTGACCAGTGTTGATGCTGATCTATTGGGTGCCTCATCCCTATTGGAAGTAAAGATGAACTGATTATCGACTGTCGGAATAAAGGTCACTGTGCACATACTCGGCGGCAAAAATAGATTAATCCTCCAAAATCTTCCTTTCGAATGTGTCTATGGCCGATTTGACCATGTTGGTAAGACTTAATTGACCGAGTGACATGATTTTCAAACCCAGTTGATCCCGATACCCTAAGGCTTTCATGATTTGGTTTGCCGACATGCCTTGTTGATACAGTCTGATGATGTTACCATAGAAGTCTTCGAGATATTGGAGTTTGTTTCTGAGCCTTTGAGATGGATTAATCATGATCGGTTGGTGGCAGCAAAACATCTTTTGTACTTCCAATGTCAGAAGTTTTCGCAGGGATAATATCTGATCACCTATGACTTCATCACGCATGTACATTTTGATATAATCGTTGAGATATATGTCTCCCGAAAACAACCATCCCTCTGATGCCACATATAGACTTATCTGATCTGGTGCATGACCTGGAGTATCTATTATGTCAAAGGTGTAATGCTCTGACTCTATCATAGGGTGCTCAATTGGTATAACGTCTGCCGCAGTATGCTGCCCCCATGTGAGCCACCGAGCAGGTTCTACTTTTGCGGGCTTTTTCATTAATTCACAGCACAGCTTAGAACCATAAGACTTGATATTCTTAAGCTCCATGATGGCTTCTACATTGCCACTATGATCCTCATGATGATGTGTTAATAGGATTTGATCGATTGTATAATCCTTGAGCGCACCCAATAGCTCTTTTCTAATCCTGGGGTGAGCGGTATCTATCAGGATACCATCGATAAGATAGCAATACACATATATCTGAGGGCTACCCAAGAGGTTGGACCCACTGCGCCAAGCATGTACCTGGTCGAAAGGCTCATAGCTGATATCATTCATAGTCTATAGAGCTGTAAGATCAATGAATTGACTTTGAATAAAAGAGGAGTCTCCTTTTATCTGTGTATATGCCATGATCATTAGCGTATCCTTGATGCCAAATCTTGGAAATCCACTGGCTCTTTTGTGGGTAGTCGGAGCAATATCGATCTCTGCAAGCTGGTGTAGGCTTTGGTCAAAAACCTTGGCCTTTATCCATGCTTGGGCTTCGGTATTTTCTATCCAGCTAATCACGACTTTATCTTGATTGTAGATCTCAAGATCCACTCTCCCCAGCGGATTACCATTGTCGATAACTATTGGGGAGCTGAAGTTTAATCCGTGGTCTGTAGATATGGCTAATTGAACCTTACCACTCTTAGCTTCGGATGCCTCAGTGTACCATGCTATAGCCACCATTCTTCCTTTCATATCTATGGCCGGGCCGTTGACGGGACATCCGGCGATATGCCAGCCATCATTATAGACATTCATTGGATCTGACCACATGCTATCAGTCCATATGACATAGGAGATATCTCTTATCTCATGGGAACTCCTGTTACGATAAGCAGTGATGATCTCGTCGTCACCTGCTGTGCTGCTAGTCTGGCAGCAGTCACATACTCTATCGTCCAGCTCTGTGCGCATGCTGATCGTCCCTTCTTTAGTAATCATAGCGCCCCTCAAGGTCATGGCACTATGGTGACTATGAGTTACGCTATGGTCGTGACTTTGGGCATGTCTGCCATCGAGCCAAGAGGCGTATATCTTATCTTGAAAGGGCGTCATACTCACGAATCCATGCTCCGCAGATATACCATCATCATGGAGGATAAATGGTTCAGACCAAGTTAAACCACCATCATCAGAAGTAGATAGCATGATATCATAATCATAGGTGCCATCGGCACTCATCTGTAACCAATGTGCTATAAGATGATCATCTGTATCTCCAAAACTCTGTATAGAAGGAAAATCTGCCCAATTGACAAACCAATCATCTCCTCGGGCGATCTCTCTAACTGTAGACCAACGTCCGTTGTCTAAGGTGCTCATCCTTAGGCTATAACTAGTATCTGGATGATACTGAGTCCAACTGATTCTGACGATCCCAGATGTAGATATATCGATATGCGGCTGCCCTCCACTAGTAGAAACAAACTGTCCTTGTGAGACTTTTGAGGGTATGACTTCAGGCGCACATCCATCGAGGATCCAGATAAGGGATACCAGGGCTAGGTGTAACCTTACCATTCTAAGACAATCTTGCCAAAATGCTTGCCACTTTCTTGATATCTAAAGGCATCTGCAAGCTGATCAAACTTGAAGGACTTATCGATATCAGGCTTAATGTCATTGGTTTCTATGGCAGTGACCATGGCTCGTTGCATTTTTTTACTTCCGACGGCGATGCCTTCCATTTTGATAAACTTAAAGAACAGCTTAGGAAAAGTAATCTGCCCTTTGCGTCCACCACTGAGGATGCCG
>CAZJHC010000061.1:0-14213 GCA_964545645.1 uncultured Saprospiraceae bacterium | reverse complement strand
AGTTAATATATTGTCGGCTTCGCCAAATGCGTCAGAGAGCGCCAGATTACCATATATTTTACTCAATCTATCATTTGATATGACCAGATAGGCATCAACATTCGATTTTAATTCTTCTAAACCTTCAAGAGCATATCGTTGCCTTCTATTTCCTTCAAACTTAAAAGGAAGCGTTACTATAGCCACTGTAAGAATACCCATTTCTTTAGCTGCTTTAGCAACTATTGGCGCTGCACCCGTACCTGTACCACCACCCATTCCAGCAGTTATAAATACCATCTTGGTGCCGTCATCCAAGAACATCTTGATATCATCAATAGACTCCATACATGCTTGCCTACCTACTTCAGGTTTAGAACCAGCACCTCGACCGTCGGTCAGATTTGGTCCCAATTGGATCTGTACTTCAACGGGGCTATTTTCTAAAGCCTGAATATCAGTATTGCATACGGCAAAATCCACACCTTTAATACCATGCTTGTACATGCTTGCTACGGCATTGCCGCCACCGCCACCGACACCTATTACTTTGATTATAGATCCGTTTCTCTTCTTAAAGTCAAACTCCAAGGACATATTTCATCATTTTTTAGAAAGTTGAATTAAAATTCTGTGTCAGGAGCCGCCTCAAAGAACTCCTTAGTATAGGTGAATAATTTTTTTATCCATTTATTCTTCTGCTCTATATCCATCTCGCTCATATCAAGATCCATCTCTTCATCATTGTCCAGAGATGCTTGTATCTCTTTCTTGATCTCTTCATTATTAATGGCGTGAATTAATAGACCAATACCTGTAGCATATATCGGGCTTGCCAGGGCACTGCTATAACCATGTGCTAAGTGCTCTATGGGTTGTCCCTTTCTACAAGTCATCCCTGTATGATACTCAGCTAATAGATTAATATGTTTTAACAATGATCCTCCACCAGTTAGAACGAGCCCAGCGATCAACTTCTTTTCAAAACCTGATCGTCTTATCTCCCAGAAAACATAATCAAATATCTCTTCTACACGAGCCTGGATAATCCTAGCCAAGTTTTTTTCTGATATCTCCTTGTGCTCACGTCCTCGAAGTCCTGGTATGGTGATAATGCGATTATCATATATTTCTTCTGCAAGAGCAGATCCAAATCTAACTTTTAGCTTTTCGGCTTGATCATGCATGACCGTACACCCTTCTTGGATATCTTTGGTTATGACGTTACCTCCAAATGGTATGACGGCCGTGTGTCTGATGATGCCATCCTTAAATATGGTAATATCTGTGGTGCCTCCACCTATATCTATTAGGGCTACGCCAGCCTCTTTCTCTTCATCTGACAATACTGCAGATGCTGAAGCTATCGGCTCTAAGGTTATATCTACTACATTGAGTCCTACTTTTTCTACGCAGCGCATGATGTTCTTAGAAGCCGATATCTGCCCAGTGATGATATGAAAATTTGCTTCTAATCTAACTCCTGACATACCTACCGGATCGATAATATCACGCTCATCATCAACAGAAAATTCCTGCGGAATCACATGCAATATCTTGTCCCCTGGCGGTAAGACAAGTCGGTACATATCATTGATCAGCTTGTCCACATCATCATCACTGATTTCAGTATTGACATCACTCCTGACCAATAATCCTCTATGATGGAGGCTCTTGATGTGTTGCCCAGCTATCCCGACATGTATATTTTTAAACTTCATGCCAGCATTGCGTTCTGCGATCTCTATCGCATCCCGAATTGCCTTGACAGTTTTATCTATGTTAGATACCACTCCACGTGATACTCCTTCAGAGACTACTGTGCCTACACCTATGATATCAATTTTATCATATTCATTCTTCCTCCCTGCTATAGCGCACACTTTAGTCGTACCTATGTCTATAGCTACGACTATATCCTTTTGGTCCAATGTTGATTCTGTTTTCATCATATCAATATTAAGGATTGGCCAGGTTACGACCGACAACTTGTTTTCTGTATGAAATGTCAAGTTCATCGTACTGATCCCAGCTATTTTCTTTTGCCATATTTTTATAAAATCTCTTCAGATTATAGGTGAGCTTTCGTTCAAGATCATCCATATAATCAAGTACTATTTTATGTTCTCCAACTTTAGGTATCAAAACAATTCTTCCTGTTCTCTCAAAATGTATTTGTTCTATCAGCGATGACAAAAATTCATCTTGGCTGATAACCATTCCGATGTCATAGGCTTTCTTGATCCTACTGTTTTTCGTTCTATTCCAGTCAGGTTGGTATGGTTCTATGTATCCTGTTACGACAGGCACTCTAACTGCTCTATATTGAGTCTTATTGACATAGACTCCACCTTGATCGAGGTAATAGTCTTGGTCAGAAGCACTTTTTATACGCAGTATAGGTCGCCGTTGGACGATATCTGCACGGAGCTTTTGCTGTGCATCTATATATACATCGGCATTGTAGATTCTACTATCACTTTTTAGAGCCGACTCGATCTGTTGAATGTCGAGCTTCTTGATAGGAACTATAGATAGATCCATCGTAGAGGCCGTCTTCATCACATCAAGAATCTCCTTGTCAACTATCATGTCTTTGACACCTTCGACACTATTAATGTCTATGTCTACACCCTGGATAGTCATGTTGCTGGTTCTTTGTATCGATACAATCCAAATTACCAGCAGGGCAACTAAAGCAAGATTCCATGCTACTCGCCCAAATGCGAACATATTAAATTTTTCTTTAATATTAGACATTTATTTTAGCTTAATCAAGATTTTGTGTATTAGTTTACTGATATCTCCTGCTCCAAGCACCAAAAGCAACTCATAATCGCTGAAATCCACATTTTCTATCCATTGTGACATCGTCAAGAGTTCTTTGGATTGAGACATCATATGTTCGTATATAATCTCAGAAGTAACCCCGGGCATGGGCAACTCTCGTGCTGGATAAATAGGGAACAACACCACCTCATCGGCTAGATCCAATGCATTGGCAAACTCTATACTAAAGTCAGCAGTTCGAGAGAATAAATGCGGCTGAAATAGTACAGTAAGTTTACGATTACTAAAATTAGCCCTTGTCGCAGCTATGGCAGCTGTAATCTCAACAGGATGATGTGCATAGTCATCTATTACCACCAATCCATCGCTCCGATGAACGATATCATAGCGTCGCTCGATTCCCTCGAAAGTAGATAATGAGTTTATTAATTGATCTCTATCGACCTGCAACAGCTCCGATACTGCCAGAGCAGCTGTAGCATTGTATAAATTGTGCAGCCCTGGCATTCTTAGCACCCCTGATGAAGAACTATCTGAACTCCATTTAAATGACATCATTCCTTGACTGCATCTCATGTCAAAAGTGCTGTAATCTGCTAGCTCCTGATCTACGCCAAAGCTACGGACTTTAATCTCTTGTTGATCAAGAGCCTTTATCCAATCTACATTACTCCAAAAGTCCTCTAAATCATATCTAACCATCAGGGTTCCGCCAGGTACTATCTGTAGCGTAAAATCTCTAAAAGAGTCAATTAGCGCACCCTTATCACCATAGATATCTAAGTGATCAGCATCCATGGCTTGTATAATGGCTATCGTAGGAAACAACCTCATAAATGATCTGTCGTATTCATCTGCTTCCACCACAATCCAATCATCACCACTATTAATAAAGTTAGAATCATAACCCTTCAAAACTCCTCCGACAAAACCAGTCATCTCTAAACCACTATCATATAATAGATGAGCTAAGATGGCGCTTGTGCTGGTTTTGCCATGGGTCCCCGCTACAGCAATGACTCGCTGCCCTTGGAGAATCTTCTTTAAGGCTTCTGATCGCTTATAGAGGTTTGCTCCTCTCTCTCGACTATAGATAATCTCCTTATGATCATCAGGAATCGCTGGTGTGTATATCACAATGTCAGTATCATCGCTAATATGTGCTTCATCCTCCTCATGATATATTGTCATCCCCTCCGATCGTAAGGTTTCGATCAAGTCAGAGTGATCTCTATCATATCCTGATACTGACACTCCATGGCTATTGAGATATCGAGCCAAAGCACTCATACCTATACCTCCTATACCAATGAAATATGCTTTTTTGATTTGATCAATCATCGTCTATAAGCCCCATTAAGATGTCCGCAATATGATTGGCCGCATCTGGCAACGCCATCATGGCGATGTTAGCCTCTAAACTCTTGAGTCTATTATTATCGTTTAACAAGGCCTGTGACACCTTGATAAATTGTTCTTCAAACTCAGCATCTGCAATCATCATGGCAGCGTCTTGATCTACTAATGCTTGAGCATTCTTAGTTTGATGATCTTCGGCCACATTAGGAGACGGTACTAATATAGCAGCCTTGCTCTGTGCACATAGCTCTGATACAGATAGAGCCCCTGCCCTACTAATGACTACATCAGCAGCAGCATAGGCTAATGGCATATCATCTATGAAAGCCATAATATGAACATGCTCCAACTGTGCCGTCGGACAACTCATATATTCATCTATATATAGAGCGCCACACTGCCATATCAATTGCATGTTATCCAATCCTTTCAATGCTTCATACTGGTCTCTCAAGCCCATATTAAGGGACTTAGCCCCTAAACTTCCTCCAACAATCAATATTGTCTTTTTGCCGGGATCTAACTTAAAATGTGCTATACCTTTTGATTTTGATTCTCTAGCTCTGATTGATGCCCGTATAGGGTTCCCTGTCACTATGGTTTTCTCCTGAGGAAAGAATCGTTGACTTCCTACATAAGCAGTACATATCTTATCAACACGCTTAGCCAGTAATTTATTAGTAACTCCCGGATAGGAATTTTGCTCTTGAATTAACGTTGGAATCCGCAACATACTGGCAATATAGACAGCAGCACCACTGGCGTAGCCACCAAACCCTGCAACCAAATCAGGTTTGAATGAACGGAGTATCCTATAGGCACTTATAAGGCTTACGATCAGTTTGAAAGGAAAAAGGAGATTTCTAATAGTGAGTTTGCGATGAAAACCAGAGATCCACAGGCCTTTGATATCAAATCCAGCTTTCGATACTTTGGTCATTTCCATTTTGCCTTTAGCTCCAATAAACAATACCTCTGTATCAGGAGCCCGAGCAGTAAGCTCTTGTGCCACTGCTATAGCAGGAAATATATGTCCTCCAGTACCGCCTCCGCTAAAAACTATTCGCATCTCGTACCTCTATTTCTGACAGTTCAATACTCTTATCTTTTGCTTCTTCGACATACTTGCTAACACTAAGAATAATCCCCAGAGACATACAAGTAAATATCATCGATGTCCCTCCCATCGAAACTAAAGGGAGTGTCAATCCTGTCACCGGAAGTAGGTGAACAGATACTGCTATATTAGCAAAAGCTTGAATAACAAGGTTCAGACATAATCCCATCGCCAAAATTGCTCCAAAAGCCTTAGGACATCTCGTTACGATTCCTATGCACCTAATCAAGAGCCATAGATACAAACCTAAAATGGCCAAGCCACCTACGATTCCGTATTCCTCACAGATGATAGAATAAATAAAATCCGCATAAGGGTATGGTAAATAGTTCTTTTGAAAACTACGCCCGGGGCCTACACCAATCCCTCCTCCATTGGCAATGGCAATCTTAGATTGTTCGATCTGATAGCCACCATCTGTGTACAAAAATTCATTAATCCTCGATGACCAGGTCTCAATACGAATCATCTCAGGGAACACAGTGCCAAGAGCCCATATCAGCAACATTCCTATGGCTCCAACAAGCATCAAGAGGATGATGTACTTCATACTAACTCTACCCATGAACATCATCAATAGACAAGTCAGAAACAACAATCCCGCCGTAGAAAGATCTGCAGGTACTATGAGCATACATGTCATAGAAACCGCCGCTAGCACAGGCAAAAAGCCCGTCTTAAAATCTTTGATCACATCCTGCCGCTTAGACAATGAACGTGCTATAAATATGATTAATGTCAACTTGGCTATATCCGAAGTCTGAATGGTTCTATCTATCCATGGAATCGTAATCCATCGTCGAGCCTCATTGATCTCAGTTCCAAAAAAAATCGTCCATACAAGTAGTACAATCGTTGGCAGCAACAAATATGGGGCCCACTTAGAGTATTGCATATAATGAAGGTTATAGCAGATATACATCACTACAAATCCTAACATGATAAAGACCATCTGTTGGATCAGATAGTACTCTGTATTGCCATCACGATATCTAAACGCCATACTGCCTGCAGCACTATAAACGGCCAAAATCGAAAACAGTCCTAATAGGCCTACTATTAACCAAATGACTTTATCCCCTCTTAGATGATCATATAACTCATTGATAGTCTGCATAATGTTTCTTTTTTAAAGTTCTATAGAGACGGTATTAGGCAAGCCTCTAACACACTCAATAAATTGTTGGCCCCGGTCTTTATAATTGTTGAATAAATCAAAACTGGCGCAAGCCGGAGATAATAAAACGGTATCTTCTCGTTGTGCTAAACTATGAGATAGGGTAACTGCCTTAACCATTGTATCAACACTATGGACCTCTTTAATACCGGCAAAGGCATTTATGATTAGGGTATTGTCAAGACCCAATGAGATGATAGATTTCACTTTATCCTGAACCATATGTAGGAGCACAGAGTAATCATTGCCCTTGTCTACTCCACCAACAATCCAAATGATATTACCCTCGATTGCTCGGAGCGCAAAACTGACGGCATCGACATTCGTCGCTTTACTATCATTGATCCATGAAACTCCACATATTTCTCTCACTGGTTGCATTCGATGATTATCATTGACAAATGTCAACATGGCTTTATCGATGGTCTCCATTTCTATCCCAATATGAATGGCTATCGCTCTCGATACAGCGGCATTGAACCGATTGTGAGCACCTCGCAAGTAAGGATTTTTAATAGGGACATCATTGGATCCGTCTATACTCAATAAGCGAGCATGTAATCCAGAAAGTCGTGCTACTATACTCGGATCATCCCCATTATAAATGAACAAATCTGGTGCCTTCTGATGCTCTCCTATCTTAATCTTAGCATCTGCATACAATTCAAAATCATGTCGATATCTATCGAGATGATCAGGAGTTATATTGAGCAATACAGCAATATCTGGTCTAAAGCTCTCAATATCATCTAATTGGAAACTACTAATCTCTATTACATAATAATCATACGGTTCCTCTAACAGCAATCTGGCAAGTGAGGTGCCGAGGTTTCCTCCTTTGGCAACAGACAAACCAGCAGACTGAAGTATATGGTATGTAAGATTAGTGGTAGTGGTTTTGCCATTGGAACCTGTAATACCAATCAATTTGGCAGCAGGAGGGATGTACCTTGATGCCAACTCTATCTCAGATATAATCTTCAAGCCAGACTTGGCAAGTTTAGATATCACTGCTGTCGTAGACGGAATTCCGGGGCTTTTAATTATCTCCTTGCATTGACTGAGTATATCTATACTATGTCCATGCTCTTCATAGTCAATGCCGGCATCCTTAAGTTCATGCAAGAACTCACTTGTCAGCTCTCCTATGTCGCTAACAAAGGGATTCAGGCCCTTAGCATTTGCGAGCAAGGCCGCCCCTACACCACTTTCTCCACCGCCTAATATGCCGATATCATAGTTCATCAACGTAGCTTGAGTGTCACAATGGTCAGTACTGCCAGCAATATCCCCAAGATCCAAAACCGAGTAACAATTTTGGCCTCATGTATCCCCATTTTTTGATAATGATGATGAAGGGGCGACATCAAAAATATCCTACGACCCTCGCCATATTTTTTCTTAGTGTACTTAAAGTATGTAACCTGCAAAGTCACTGACAGCGCCTCCACGAAAAAGACTCCACAAAAAAGTGGGATAAGCAGCTCCTTACGGAGAATAACGCACAACGCAGCTATCACACCGCCAAGTGCTAAGCTACCAGTGTCTCCCATAAAGACTTTAGCCGGGTAGGAGTTATACCATAAAAATCCAATACATGCACCTATCAACGCTGCTGTAAATATTACTACCTCTTCGGATTTGGGTAAAAACATAATCCCCAGATAATCAGAGAACAAGGCATTACTCGAGACATAGGCAAATATCGCCAAGGTGACAGCTATGATAGCAGATATCCCTGCAGCTAATCCATCCAAACCATCCGTCAAATTAGCAGCATTGCTCACTGCTGAGATGATAAAAATGACAAAAGGAATAAAGAATATCCAATATAACGCATCAGCATTATCTTCTGAGAAGAATACTAAATCTCGATAATTAAGCTTATTGTTTTTCTTAAAAAACGGTACAGTAGTCAACCCTGTTTTTACATAGGCATACTCTACTATCTCATCATTTTGGCCAGAGATCTGTATCTTATTGACAATGTTATAACCCTCTGCTGCTGCTTGATCTATAGGCATTCTCACAACTATATCTTCATGCAAGAACATAGTTATACCGATAAATACTCCTAATACTACTTGCCCTAATATTTTGAACTTACTTTGGAGTCCTGCCTTATTTTTTTTAAACACTTTGATGTAATCATCAATTCCTCCAACAATAGCCATCCAAACCACCGAGACCAATAAAATCTGGATGTAAATATTGTCCAACTTAGCGAAGAGCAGACACGGCAACACAATCGCAAGAACAATAATGAGCCCGCCCATCGTGGGGGTACCTTCTTTTTCTTTTTGCCCAGCCAATCCAAGATCTCGTACAGATTCTCCTATCTGCAAGGACCTCAACTTAACAATTATTGACTGTCCCCAGACCACAGAGATTATCAATGAGCATAAAATCGACAATGCCGATCTGAAACTCACATACTTAAATAGACCAGATCCCGGAAAATCAGCTACAGTATCTAGGAAATCGAATAAATAGTAAAGCATTTGCTGACTTGTTGTTAATTATTCCACGTCATCAACTACAAGCTCGTTAAACAAAAAAGCAGTGGGTCCGAAACTTTTTTCGGCGCACCACTGCAACTGTTAAAACCAACCTGAGAATGATAATAGAACCTATTCTTATATGTCTTTAGATAAAATATCTTTTACTGTTTTTTGATCGCTAAAGTATTTTTTTTCACCTCTGATTTCTTGATATTCCTCATGTCCTTTCCCCGCAATAATCACCACATCCTTTTTTTCAGATATCTTCAATGCTGTTTTAATCGCCATCGCTCTATCTACTATCCTCAGAACCTTATGTTGTCTACTCGCATCAATACCCGATAACATATCATCGATTATTCCATCCGGCAGTTCACTTCTTGGATTATCAGAAGTCAGTATTACATGATCTCCATAGAGTGCTGCAATTTTGCCCATAATAGGTCGTTTAGCCTGATCTCTATCTCCACCACAACCTACTACTACTATGACCTCTCCAGAGTATGTCTCTTTTATAGTCTTCAAAACGTTGTTCAGAGCATCGGGTGTATGCGCATAATCCACTATAACATAAGGCTTTGCGTGCACTACTTCCATCCTTCCCTTGACGGTCACAAGACTACTCAGCGCCTCAATTACCTCTACTTCATCCAGGTCTAAGATCTCCATAGACACACCGTAAACAGAGAGCAGATTGTAAACATTAAACCGTCCCACCAAGCGAGTATAAAACTGTATGCCGTTAAACTCTAAGAGCATACCATTACTTTCTGAAGAAAGAATCTTGGCTTTATAATCAGTCATGGATCTAACACCATAGGTCTTGTGATAAGCTATACAGTTCTGCAGCATCACCGCCCCATTAGCTTCATCCGCATTAACAATCGCCACAGCATCTTCACCCATCATATCGAAGAGCTTTTTTTTCGCTCCGATATAATCTTTAAACGAGCCATGATAATCTAGATGATCGTGAGTAATGTTAGTAAAAACAGCAACATCAAAATCAACATGACTCACCCGATGCTGATCGAGCGCATGCGAACTAACCTCCATAAAGACATAACTACATCCTCGCTCATACATTTGCACAAAATAATCGTGCAATACAAACGCATCAGGAGTAGTCATACTCGTCTCATAGCGATCTGAATCTATCAATACTTCAACAGTAGAAATTAATCCTACTTTATAACCTAATCCTTTGAATAGATTATATAACAATGTAGTCACTGAGGTTTTTCCATTAGTCCCTGTGACTCCAACAATTTTCAGTTTTTCGGATGGCCTTTTAAACCAATTAGCACATATACATGAATACGCCAAGTGAGTATTTTGACATTTAACAATACAAATATCATCGCCAAAATGCTCATTAAAATCTCGATCAACTACTACAACCTTAGCACCATTATCTATAGCACTTAGAATGTAATTATGCCCATCGGATCTATCCCCTCGGATCGCAACAAATACATATCCTTTTTTCACTTGTCGAGAATCATTAGTGACTCCATTGATCACTAAATTTTCAGTTCTCGATATTTCAATTTTTTCGAGACCCCTGATTAAATCATCGAGGTTTCTTTTCACAAATATATTAATTTAAATAAAGTATAATAGCTTGATTGTCAATATTTTTTCCTGGATTTAAAGATTGTTTTACAACTTTCCCTGTTCCTTCGAGTTTTACGGTCATTCCTAGGTTTTCAACTACATAAATTGCATCACGAGCACCCATTCCTGAGAGATCTGGCATCTTAGATTTTGTAATTTTAGCACCTACAGACACCACGCTTCCGTCCTCCCTATTAGCTCCTTTGATCCATCTTCCTGCCTTCCTAAAATCAACATCCAAATCGTCAAATAATATTCCAAAATCATCCGCAAAGCCGAACACCTCTCCGGAGTACAGCGATGTCTTTATAACTTTAAGATCATCATCCACTTTATCATGATCAACAAACTGTCCATTATCTATGGCATAAGTCCAATCCATTATCCTTTTGAACACAGGACCTGCTACCACATTACCATAATACTTGCTTCCTTTTAAGCCATATACCACAACTATCATGGAATACTTAGGTGACTCAGAAGGCCAGTATCCGGCAAAGGAGGCATTATAACTTTCATCATCACTATTGTATCCTACAACTGTGGTTCCAGTCTTGCCAGAAAAATCATACAATGTAGATTTCAATGACTTGCCTGTTCCGTTGGTCACGACTCCCGCCATCAGCTCCTGAATCGTTTGTATATTTTCTGCATTAGCTATGCGTTCCTTAAGAACTACTGGCTTAAATTCTTTAACCAACTTTTCGTTGCTCTTTATTTTTGATACTAACTGAGGTTGCATCAACCTTCCATTATTGGCAATAGCATTGTAAAAGTTGAGGATTTGTAAAGGTGTCATGGACAACTCATATCCGTGGGCCATCCACGGTATCGTAGTACCATACCATTTACTTTTATCTTTAGTTGGGTGCTTGATATAAGGGCCCATTTCCCCCTCTATCTCTATACCCGTCGGAGCATCAAAACCGAATTGCATTAGTTTGTCGTAATACTTAATCCGGTCTTTTTTACTTCCATAATTCTCTTGCATGACTGAACCAATGGCCACATTAGAAGATTTTTCAAAGGCCTGTCTTAAGGATCCCTTAGACATGCCATGCGGACTTGAGTCTTTCATCCATTGATCCCAGAATTTTTTCTTGCCGTAAGAGAAATCCACAACTGTCTCAGGTGTGGCAAGTCCATCTTCCAAAAGAGCCAAAACACTTGCAGCCTTCATGGTACTCCCAGGTTCGGACCGCATCGCTATAGCCATATTTTGAAACTCTCCTATACTTCCAGCTTTGTTTCGAGACAAGTTTGATATTGCTTTGATCCTACCAGTTTCAACCTCCATCAATATGGCCACTCCTGCTTCAGCATTATGCTCATTGACACTCTTGAGCAATTCATTGTGCACTATATCCTGCAAAGGCACATTTAGAGTTGTCACCAAATCCTCGCCCTCAATAATCTCATAATCTGTAGGGTCATAAACAGGAACATAAAGATTTCCTGGCAGTTTTTGAACAAACGCTTTCTTTTCTTCTCCTCTCAGAATTTTATCAAAACGGTTTTCCAACCCTACCATTCCTTTATCTCTATACTCCCCTAATGATCTAGCTGCAAGTCCAACAAACGGCTTCTTTCTAACAAACTCTGGTATCTTAATCATACCACTTTTATAAGAGCCTCCAATATCAAATATTGGATACTCCTTGAGCTTTTCGAGTCCAAAATGGTCAACTTTCTTAGCTATCAAAAGATACTTCTTATTGTTCTTTCTACCGCTTGAGATATAATCCTTCCATTCTCTTGCCGTCTTACCTCCTGGATACTGAGACAAAGCCTCACTCAACGCTGTGATTCCATTTTGAAAATCACTGGCCTTAACAACCGTCGGATCCATCCGTATGTCAAAGAACTCTACTGAGGTTGCTAATAATGACTGTTCGTCATCTGCATATATGCTACCTCGAAGTGTCGGAATCACCCTCCACTCCATATAATTTTTTTCTTTCTTCCCTATCCACTTATCTCCTTCGATAACAGATATGGTAATAATACGCCAAGCTATAGCCGCTGCAAATACGATGAAGAGCAACAATATAAAATACACTCTATATAGGAGCTCATTCTTTCTATCAGTCTTAGACATTATCTTTCTCTATCTTCTTAGGCACCGGAACTCTTTTATCAAGATCCATCCCATCTATTTCTTTCGTTACTTGATTCAGAGTACCATCATAAAGACACTTCTTCTTAACCGAAAAATACTCCCTCTTCAATGCTTCAATCTCTTTATGCTCTTTATTGATCACTCGTATTTTTTTTTGCACAGAGTGAACATTTCCTATATAAATAATCACCAACATACTAACCAGACCAACGTATGGAAGCCAAGATTTCAACTGTATTTTATTGTTAGTTTTCATTATTACACTCTTATAGTTTGACCGCAACTCTCAACTTAGCACTTGCCGCACGACTATTACCTAACACCTCTTCACGCCCTGGCAATATCGGCTTCGAAAACATAGGCTTTAGCTTATTCTTAAGTCTGCCATATTCATCCTCGAGCCTCACACCATCAAAATTATTATCTCGAAAAAATCTTTTGACAATCTTATCCTCAAGGGAATGATAGCTTATAACTACCAACCTGCCTCCAGGCTTTAACAAATTCATAGAATCAACAAGAACACGCTCCAAGACGCCAAATTCATCATTAACCTCTATCCTCAATGCCTGAAAAACCTGAGCACAGTACCTCATCTTGTCTCCTCGGTATACCTTATCAAGAATATCCAACAAGGAGGCCACCGTTGTAATCTTATCAGACAATCTTTGCTGCACGATCGCTTTAGCCAATGTTTTACTATTTCGAACCTCTCCATATCGAGAAAAAACATCTTGCAACCCCTCCTGACTATAGGAATTTATAATATCCGCCGCCGTCATATCAGAAGATTGATTCATCCTCATATCAAGCGTAGCATCAAATCGATATGAAAACCCCCTCTCCTGCTCATCAAAATGGTGCGATGACACCCCAAGATCAGCCAAAACCCCATCAACTCCGTCAATATGATAATAATCCATAAATCTCGAAAGATGAGAGAAGTTAGCTCGAATGAAAATCAAGCGCTCATCATTGATAATATTATCATGACTATCAACATCCTGATCAAAAGCAAACAAAGCACCATCGGCAGACAATCTGGACAAAACCGCCTCGCTATGCCCACCTCCTCCATAAGTTACATCCACATAGACACCAGAAGAATCAGAAACGAGATAACTCACACTATCATCTAACAGCACTGGTTGGTGATAATCACTCATATACTACTCACCATCCTTAGTCGAAAAATCAAAAAGCTCATCAGCAATAGCGGAGAAATCATCTGGTTCCTGCTCAAGCATTTCCTCGTATTTATCTACAGCCCATATTTCAATTTGATTTTGATAAGCAAACAACACCACTTTAGATTGTATTTCCGCATAGGATACAAGCCTCTTTGGGATAATAAACCTATCGTTACTATCCAAAAGCAACTGATTCGCTCCACGATAAAAATACCTTATAGCTTCTCTATGCTTCTTATTATAAATATTTAGCCTATCAATTTCTTTTGTTTTTTGCTCCCAAACATTTTTGGGATACAATATCAAATGCTTTTCAAATCCACGATTCAACGTAAAACCCAATTCCACATCAACAACCTGACGT
>CAZJHC010000060.1:0-14283 GCA_964545645.1 uncultured Saprospiraceae bacterium | reverse complement strand
ATTTGAAACTTGGTTTGCTGATTAATTTCAATGAAGTACTTATAAAAAATGGCATTACAAGAATTGTAAATAACCTATAAAGACATAGCGTCTTTGCGCCTTAGCGAGAAATAAATATCACGCAGAGCCTCAGAGATCGCAAATAAGAAATACATGACCACCCAACGCAGTATAGTACATATAGACTTAGATACGTTCTTTGTCTCTTGTGAGCGACTCCTCGACAGTCGACTCAAGAATCGCCCTGTGCTCATCGGAGGCACTAGTGACAGAGGAGTGGTGGCTTCCTGTAGTTATGAGGCTCGAGCGTTTGGAGTACGGTCAGCGATGCCTATGCGATTGGCTCGCCAGCTGTGTCCAGATGCGGTTATTATCAGAGGCAATAGTGGTACTTACTCTAAGTTCTCACAGATGGTTACGGAGATCATTAAGGAGTATGTGCCCGTCTATGAGAAGTCATCTATAGACGAGTTCTATCTGGATCTCAGCGGTATGGACAAATACTTTGGATGCATGAAGTATGCGAGTGAGCTGCGTCATCGCATACTCAAGGAAACTCACCTGCCGCTATCCTTTGGAATGTCTATTAATAAGACAGTATCCAAGGTTGCTACGGGCTTGGCTAAACCCAACAATGAATTGAATGTAGAGACTGGTACAGAGAAGCCGTTTCTGGCGCCACTCTCGGTACGCAAGATTCCCATGGTGGGGGATAAGACCTATCAGATGCTATGCCACTTGGGCTTGAAGCATATAGGCACTATACAGGAGATGCCGATAGAGATGATGGAGAATGTCTTTGGCAAGAACGGAATCACCCTATGGAAGAAATCCAATGGGATAGACAATACTCCTGTGGTGCCCTATAATGAGCGCAAGTCGATATCTACCGAGCGCACTTTTGATAAGGATACCATTGACGTTGCTAAGCTCAAGTCCATTCTCCTCGCCATGGCAGAGAATTTAGCTTTTCAGCTACGTCGTGGACAGAAGCTGACCTCTGTCATCACCGTTAAGCTGCGGTACTCTGACTTTCAGACGCAGACATTACAGAGTAGGATACCGTACTCTTCTGCTGACCATATCATCATCCCCAAGGTCAAAGAGCTTTTTCATAAACTCTATAATAGGCGACTATTGGTGAGGCTGGTCGGAGTGCGATTCAGTGGTTTGGTCGGTGGCAACTATCAGATGAACCTCTTTGAGGATAGTGAGGAAATCATCAGTCTCTATCAGGCGATGGATAGCATCAGAGATCGATTTGGGGATCGTGCCGTGATGCGAGCAGAGGGCATGCACGCTAAGACGATAGGACGTGGCAATCCATTTACTGGAGAGCCACCACCGTTGCTAGCGCATAGGCATCAATAGGTAGGAAGTTAAAAGTTAGTAAGTTGGCAAGTATGAAGTTTAAAAGTTGATTATGGCGACGATAAAAAGGTTTGAAGATATCTTGGTTTGGCAGAAGGCTCAGGATCTGACAGTTGAATTGTATCAGCTTTTTGAGTCAAGTAAAGACTTCGCTTTTCGAGATCAAATATGTAGGGCAGCCGTATCCATATCTAATAATATAGCAGAGGGATTTGAGCGAGACACGAGAAAGGACTTTATGAGGTTTCTCTATATGGCTCGTGGCTCAAGTGGAGAGGTAAGGTCTATGCTTTATTTGGCAATCAGATTAAAGTATATTGATACAGAGACATTTGATAAACTAAAACTCCAGACAGAAGAGATATCTAAAATGATCAAAGGCTTCATCAATAGTATTAACATAAGTCAGTGATTATTATGGAACTTGATACTTGTCAACTTACTAACTTTTAACTCCAATGTGCGGACGCTACGTAGTCATATCAAAGCTTAAAGCTATCCAGAAGAGGTTCAGGACGAAGCCACTACCGGAAGGGATGTTTGATCCTGTGGCTTTTGAACCTAACCCCAATGTATCTATAGGGGACCATGCCCCTGTGATTACTAATGAGTTTCCCGATCAATTGCAGTTGTTCAAGTTTGGGATGACGCCATTCTGGGCTAAGAAGCAGATGTATCTGTTTAATGCCAGATCGGAGGGAGATCATAATAAAGCTGATGATCCCATGTATCGAGGAGCTATGGGCATCATCAATAAGCCTGCATTCAGGAGTTCGATTCGATATAAGCGATGCTTGGTGATCGTTGATGGTATCATAGAAGGCTCTAAGAAAGATCGACTGAATAGGCCATACTTAATCTATATGCGAGAGGGAAAGCGGCCCTTTGCCTTGGCAGGTATATGGGATGTGTGGACGAATAAGGAAACAGGAGAGTTGGTACAATCATTTTCAATCATTACCACGGTGGCTAATGACCTCCTACAGAAAGTGGGGCATCACCGATCTCCGGTGATACTATCAGAACAACATGAGCAGGAATGGCTAAACTCGGATCTTCCCTTAGGGGAGGTTACCGATCTCTTGCAACCTTACCCTGCTGACGAACTGAACGCCTATCCGATCTCTCCAAGGATTAAGAGTCCTAAGATTAAGGATCCGTTCTTATTAGAGCCTATGGGAGAGCGTATCTATCCTGAGTATGATTATGAGCTTTATCAAGAACTCAAGCTGGAAGGTATGGGCATGACGCAAGCTCGACAGCGCAGAAAGGCCGAAGCTCCTCCTAAACAAACTAAAAACAAAGAGCCCCCGCCTGATATCCAAGGCTCCTTGTTTTAGAGGCCTCTACAGATAGAAATCCGAAGCATTCATTTTTTTAACAATACCAGTTTATGTATCTCAACGCACATAGTTGTTATAGCCTGCGCTATGGCCTGATGAAACCTGAGGAACTGCTACAGTTGGCAGTAGATCGAGGCTATAAGCGTATGGCCCTTACAGATATCAATAATACCTCTGGCTGCCTGAACTTCATCAGATTGGCCTCACAGTATGATGTTAAGCCAGTGGTAGGCATAGACTTCAGAGCGGGTATCAACCAACTGTATATAGCTATAGCCCGTAACAATGAGGGGTTTGAGGAGATGAATGATTTCTTAAGTGACCATCTTACTCAAGAGGATATCCCTATGCCGGTGGAAGCACCAGGATGGGAGCATTGCTTTGTTGTCTATCCCCTATCCAATATTCCACAGCGTGAATTGAGATCCTATGAGTATGTCGGTGTACGCAGTGATCAGCTTAATAAGATCAAGTTAGGCCATCATATCCCTCTTACTAAGATGGTAGTATTGGATGCGGCTACATTCAGAAACCGTACAGACTACAGTCTACACAAGTTGCTTAGAGCGATAGACCTCAATACGATATATACTAAGGTGACTCCACAAGATTATGCGAGTAAGCGAGATCAATTCTTAGATCGTGACAGTCTAATTGGGAGGTACCTGGATCACTTAGACCTGATACATAACACACAGCAGTTGTTGGAGCAGTGCGAGGTGAATTTTGATTTTGATAGTGCCAACCCAAAGAATCAAAAGACCTTCACGGGGTCTGTTTCCAAAGATGTCAAGCTAATCAGGCGACTATGCCGTGATAAGCTGAGGTATCGCTATCCTGAGCCCACTGATGAGATCATCGCTCGTATAGAGAAGGAGCTGAATATCATTATAGAGAAGGGCTTCGTGTCTTACTTTTTGATCAATTGGGATATTACGAGCTATGCCCGCAGTCGAGGTTACTTCTATGTGGGGAGAGGTAGTGGAGCCAATAGTATTGTAGCTTACCTGCTGCAGATCACAGATGTAGACCCTATAGAGTTAGATCTATACTTTGAGCGATTCATCAATCTATATCGAGAGAATCCCCCAGATTTTGACATTGATTTCTCCTGGAAGGATCGCAATGATGTCACACAATACATTTTTGATCGATTTCCCAATACAGCCTTATTGGCAACTTATAACACATTTCAATTTAGAGCAGCGGTCCGAGAATTGGGGAAGGTCTTTGGATTACCCAAGGAAGAAATAGACCTCATCACTCGAGGGAAGCCCGTCTTTGAGCAGTTGGATAGTTTATCGCAATTGGTCCTTAAGTATGCTAATTTATTGCACGGCTTGCCCAGCCATCTGAGTGTACATGCTGGTGGCATCATTATCTCTGAGCGACCTGTACAGTATTATACGGCCACCTTTGTGCCTCCTAAGGGATTCCCTACCACACAGTTTGACATGGTGGTAGCAGAAGATGTGGGGCTATATAAGTTTGACATCTTAGGTCAGCGAGGATTGGCTAAGATCAAGGATGGCTTGAGATTAGTCAGAGAGAATAACCCTACCCATGACTTGATCGACATCCATGACCTCAAGAGGTTTAAGCAGGATGACAAGGTGAAAGAACTTTTGAGGGATGGTAAGGCTATCGGATGTTTCTATGTGGAGTCGCCAGCGATGCGGATGCTGCTCAAGAAATTGAGGGTGGATCATTACTTGGGACTGGTCGCAGCAAGCTCCATCATACGACCGGGTGTAGCTCAGTCAGGGATGATGAGAGAATATATCCTCCGAGAGCGGAATCCTGACAAACGTAAGGAGGCTCATCCCATCCTATGGGATATCATGCCAGACACCTATGGCATCATGGTCTATCAGGAAGATGTGATTAAGGTCGCTCACTATTTTGCCGGGCTGACATTGGGAGAGGCTGACGTGCTACGTAGGGGGATGTCAGGCAAGTATCGCTCGAGAGCTGAATTTGATCGAGTTAGAGATAAGTTCTTCATCAACTGCAGAGAGAAAGGATATAAAGATGAATTAGCAGCGGAGGTTTGGCGGCAGATAGAGAGTTTTGCGGGCTATGCCTTTGCTAAGGGTCACTCGGCATCCTACGCTGTGGAGAGTTATCAGAGCCTATTCCTTAAGGCACATTATCCCCTCGAGTATATGGTAGCCACCATTAACAATGGAGGTGGATTCTATCGCCCAGAGTTATATATCCATGAGGCTCGTATGCGGGGAGCGACCATACATCCTCCATGTGTTAATAAGAGTGACTACATCTGTTACATCGAGGGAAAGGATATTTATATCGGTATGGGATTCGTGCATGGGATAGAGTCTGACTTTGTTAAGCGTATAGCCTACTTACGAGAGTCCTCTGGACCGTTTACAGATTTGATAGATTTTGTTGAGCGTACAGGGATTGGCTTGGAGCAGCTGAGCGCATTGATACGAGTCAATGCCTTCAGATTTACAGGGCAGACCAAGAAAGAGCTATTATGGAAAGCACATCAACTACTCAACAAGACCAAGAAAAGTAAAATCCAGCAAGCTAAGCTGTTCAAGGCTCAGCCCAAGGAGTATAGCCTGCCATCACTGGCATTGGAAGAGCATGAGGAAGCCTTTGATCAGATAGAACTGTTGGGATTTCCGCTGTGTAGCCCATTTGACTTAATTGATCCAGGTGAGCCGATGTCTCAATGGCTGGCAGCAGATATGAAGCAACACTGCAACAAGATCATCTCTATCATTGGTTATCTCATCACCGTCAAGGATACAGGGACTAAGAGTGGTAAGCGGATGAACTTCGGGACATTTATAGATCAGGCAGGCTACTTTATTGATACGACACACTTCCCTAATGTGGCAAGAGACTATCCCTTCAGAGGTCGGGGCATTTACAATATCACAGGCAAGGTAGTAGAGGAGTTTGGATTCTATAGTATTGAGGTAACTCAGATGCAGAAGCTCTCCTACATCACTGATCCCAGATTTAATGAGAAAAGCTATCAAATCAATGGTAGATCATTCAGCAGTCGAAGAAGAAAAACCCTAAAAGCAACATAGGCCTCACTGAGGCCCCATTCTTTAATCCTCATAAGAAATGACTATAAACCCAAATTCCCATGAAAGACCAGTATATCCACGGCCGAGGTGCTCAGATCAATCCCGACAATCCATTTGACACCAATAGTTATGGCAATAGAGGACTCATATGGGATGATGACGATGAGCTGCAAGCTCATAAGACAACGGAACACATAAGGATCTATCCCAAAACCATCCTCAACAAAGTCGATAGCCCAGACATAGGCATGTCTTATTCTATGAATCCATATCAAGGTTGTGAACATGGCTGTGTCTATTGCTATGCTCGCAATACACACACTTACTGGGGCTACAGCGCTGGAATAGAGTTTGAGCAAAAGATTCTGGTTAAGGAGTCCGCACCACAGATACTGGAGAAAAAACTGAAGAGCAAGAACTGGAAGCCTGTGCCAATTATGTTCAGTGGCAATACAGATTGCTATCAACCAGCAGAAAAAAAGTATCGATTGACAAGACAGATGCTTGAGATACTCGGGCGATATAGACACCCAGTTGGCCTCATCACCAAGAATGCCTTGATCAATAGAGATATAGATATACTCACAGACTTAGCCAAAGAATCATTAGTCCATGTAGCGATCTCTATCACATCGTTAGATGAAGAAGTTAGACGAAGACTGGAGCCCAGAACCAGCTCTGGTGCGAAGAGGATACAGGTTATTGAGAAGCTCTCTAATGCCGGAATCCCAGTCACGGTGATGTTTGCTCCTATCATCCCGAGTATCAATGATAGAGAAGTATTTGACATTGCTAAGGCTAGTGCCGATGCTGGAGCCGTCAGAATGAATCATACCATTGTAAGATTGAATGGTGCTGTAGCAGAGATCTTCCAAGATTGGCTTAGAAAGAATTACCCTGACCGATATGATCGAGTGATTCATCAGATTGAGAGCTGTCATGGAGGCAAACTCAATGATAGCCGATTTGGTACTCGCATGAGAGGCGAGGGCAACTATGCACAGATCATCTCTCAACAGCTCAAGCTCGCTAAGGAGAAATACTTCTCAGGTCGAGTGATGCCCGAGTATGATCTGTCATTATACCCTAAGTATAGAGACGGGCAATTAGAGTTGTTTTAACACCAAAAGATTTAGACAGGCGCTAGACAATTGTTTGTCTTTAATCCTTGATAGTGGACAAAAGCAAACATATAGATATCGACCCATAATATAAGACCTAAGGGAGATTTACTACTCTCAGATATACAGACTGTAAACAATAAAAGAGAAAGTTAATTCTGTCAGCCACCTTACAATACCACAAATTTGCAAAGGGGAGCTATAAACAATCTTGTCCTATAGTTAGCTGTTGAACCTAAAAATACCATTAGAATCAATCAGAATATCATCACGCTATTTTTGATTAACCTTCATAGTAAGATTACAGAGCATCTAAGGATTATTCCTTTTGAATGAAAAGAAGCGATCGAGTATCGAACTCATTAACCTCGAGTTCGATTTGACGCACGACTTTCCTCATTATAAGGTCATTTCTGACACAGTCTGACACAGTCAGGCTATGATCTTCTTAATACCCTAAATCTTGAACCAATGAAAACCATTCTTAACATGGCCCAACAGGTCTATGCAGCTAATAAAGCCTCGAAACAGAAATCGGCTCTTTGCTACAGAAAATCGTGCCCTACAAGCTAATCGTCCATTAGCAACTGGGGTTCAGCCCTCCTAACGATTCTTCTATATAACAAAGAGATTGAAAAATGAAACTTCAAACAAACCAACGAATCAACAGAACTTACCTTCTAAGTACCTTAGTACTTATACTATTTCTTCAATTAAACTATACATACTCTCAATCGCATAACTGCGGTGTCCACGAAGAATTAGCAAAATATCAAAATGCACATCCTAAAGAATATCAACTTAGACTGGCAAAATATAATTCAGTCATAAGCAATAACGTCAGAAAAGTAAAACAACTTAAAAACAGCGAACAACAAGGGAGTTGCCCCAATGGCATAACAGTATTGCCCATAGCTTTCCATGTATTTCATTCTGGAGATACTGAGGGTAGCGGATTTAACTATTCTCGTGATGACTTACGCTTAGTCGTAGATCAATTAAATAGTGATTTCAGCGGATACTCATATCTCAAAGACGATATCACTGGAGACTTTGAATCATTCGAAGCAGGTCATACTTGCATACAGTTTGCTATTGGAAAAATCAATAGAATAGATACCAAAACATGCAACTACTGGGAAATAGGAGCAACACATAGTGTCCTTAACAAGTGTCTCCCAGGAGGATCTGGTGTAGGCAGTGAAAATGATCCTAATGACTACTTAAACATTTACATCACTGATATGAAAAGTGGTTACTTGGGTATCGCATCAAGTATCCCAGCATTATTTGGCAGAGTCAATGGTAATGATGATGGTGTCACAATCAATCAAGATATCGTAATACCCGGCAAGTCAGGATATATCTACAATCGAGGTAGCGTACTAGCCCATGAAGTAGGTCACTGGTTGGGATTGCCACATGTCAATGGAGATATCAATGGTTCTGGCTGTGGAGCTGACGATGGATTTACAGATACGTATCCACAGTCAGCCCAAAGATTTTTCTATTGCAACAGTCAGGAGATTCCATCTTCATGCGGATCTGTTGACAACATATTCAACTTCATGGATTACTCAGCAGACTGTGCTAAGCTCATGTTCACAGAAGAACAAGCGATGACGATGCAAAATATCCTTGAAACAGAAAGACGACAATTAGCCGGTTCATTTGCCAGAGGCAATGAGGACAGACAAGAATACAATACTTCTTGCAAATCATTTGAGGCTAATAGTCAACTATTTGAATATGTTTTGATCGACTGCCACAGCAAATTGAATCTTCTAGAATATCAAACTATGTGGTATCCATCAAGCTATAACAGCGATAATGCTGCCGCAGGTTTATCACTATTTACCTGGCAAAAAGAAAATCGTGGAGAGCCCATGGAGATCATTGCTAAAAAAGATCTCTATAAATTACCCGTAGCCCACGACTCCGAAGGATACAATGACATACATACCTACAATCTATATATCCAATGTTGGGATCCATATAAGAAGACTTACTCTGCTAAGCAACCTGCAGGAAAGGTCATGATCATTATCAAGAGATGTCCTCCTCCAGCTAATGACGATGTTGCTGACGCACAATACATAGGATTTGGAGCTGATTGTTATGAGTCAGATTATGTCCTCAACAACGCTACTCCAACAACGATTGAGGCCCTCAAGAGCTCTGAGTACAAAACGGTGAATGATGTATGGTTTAAAACTAACGTCCCAGAGCAAGTGGGCATGACGGTAGAGGTCAATAGAGTCAATAGAGCTATAGAAGATCCAATGATCGAGGCTTATGTGATGAGAGGGCAGTCTATGGACTTAATAGACAATCCCTATGAGTCAGTTATCGAGCTTAATGACCTAGTTGCTGGTGAAGATATCTACTTCAGAGTATTCAATCAATCCAATAGCGACTTAGGAGCTTTTTATATATGCATGACGCAGATGTCTCTCAATAATAATACCTGTTCTACGGCCGCAACCCTCGAGGTCAGCGATCAATGTGAGGCCAAGACTTATCACAATTATGGTGCATCTGCATCAGGATACCCAAGTAATATGGCCATATGTGGACGCACCGACAAAGCCTTGGATACATGGTATACCTTGACTGTCCCAAGTTCGGGTCAGTTATTCGTAGAATCCTTTATGGTCGACAATGGTGTAACAGAAATCATTATGGAAGCCTATGCTGGAGGATGTGACAACCTCGAGCCCATTGCTTGTAGTAGCATCAAAGAATACTGGCCTGTATACGACAGACATGGTTTAATTGAGCTGTTTGATCGTGAGCCAGGAGAAGAAATTTTAATCAGACTATTTGGAGGTGGTACGGTGCCAGAAGGAGAGTTCGGCCTGTGTGCTTATGGAGGAAAAGCTCAGACAAGCTGCAGAATAAGCCTTGTTGAACCTTTAGAACAGTTCTTGTGCATGCCTAACACCAGCACCTATGAGCAATCACTTAGAATAACCTACCGCAATAGTGGAAATAATGAATACTTATTCGTTAATAATCAATCATTCAAAATCACTGGCAGCCCTCAGGTAATCACTTTGGTAGACTTACCTGCGGACAACAGATATGTCAATGTCTCTGCTAACATCGGCAACAGTACTGATGACTTATGCTGGCAGCAGAGCTTTTATAAAGCATACTCTTTGTTTGCCGCTCCAGCCCCTTGTCTTGCAGATGAACTCGTCAATGATGAGTGCTTTGGAGCCATCGAATTATCCGTGAGTGATGAGTGCAACCGGGAGATCTATTCAAACAATGGGTCAACATACTCCGTGGGGATGAGTGAATTTTTCTCCTGCGGCGTAAGCGGTTACCGACCTGATGATGTCTGGTTCAAAGCTCAAATCCCAACATCGGGAAATCTTACTATAAGCGCCCCATTATTATATAATGAGAACAATATGATCCTCGAGGCCTATGTAGGAACATGTGATGCCTTGATGGTTATAGACTGCGACCAGTTTGGTGGACCAGATGGCTCTATCATCGAGTTGACCAATCAAGAACCAGGAGAATATATCTACATAAGAGTAGTAGATCAAGGAAATAATACCAAAGGAGATTTCGCCATGTGTGTATATAGTACTCCTAACGCTAGAACGGGGTTTGTCGCAGAACAATCAAAGGAACTTGCCATGGACCACGAATCAGAAGAAGTGATCAGTTCAATCGTAGAAGATGTAATTAATATATACCCCAACCCAACTACGGACTTTATTACCGTTGACCTTTCAGGCTCAGGCAATAGAACAATAATCCTATCAGATATAACAGGTAAGGAATTCAAAAGAATGGACAGCGGAATATTCAAAAGCATCAAAATGGATGTAAGAAGTCTGCCCGTAGGACACTACTTATTAACCATAATGAATAATGATCAAATAAGTACCAAGCAAGTAATGATCCTTTAGGGGATCATTACATCCAGCTTTTCTTGGAGCATTGAACTTTCATAATTAATAAATCACAAAGGTTTTGAGCTCTCTGCTCCGAGATATAAGGAATAATCATCGCACCGGCAGCAGTAAAGATCTGCAGGCTAGCAAGTTCTCTCTTAGATTGATAGTAGTTCTGAGTAATGGCAACATTTTGTATCTTGTAGAGAGGACAAATAGAATTTTTAAAGCCAAGGATTCCACCTCCGATAAATAGATTATGGTCATTGATGGCATACTTGGTTTTAATATACTTCTTGTGCGTAAGATAAAGGCTGAGTATCGTCCAAAATAATAGAAAGGCCACCCAGTAATACTGTTTTAAATAGGTCATTAAGGCTACTAAAAACAAATAAAGCAGCCCTTGATATTTCGCCGAATGCTTGAATAGATGAGGAGATACTGAATGAAATATGTCAAACTCTACATCTGTTTTTTTCAGCCAGGCTCTTTGAACTTTTTTCACTTGCTCCTCAGAGCACCCTGGGATTTCAAATCTCATTTTATTCTTCTTCTTGTCTCCTGATCTGGCTTGGCGAAAAAGGATATTATGGAATCCTAATTTTTTCTCCAAAGGGTTCTGACCCCAAGACATAATTTGGATTTTTTTATCCAATGCAGAAAACTGCTGCCTGTTGAATAATCCTTGGACGATATGAAATCGTCTATCTATTCTCGAAAAGTCTAAATCATAATGCCTCAACACGGTTGTAATCAAAGAATAGAGCAACATCAGAGGGATCAATAGCAAAAGGAGCGGGGCATAAGCAAAAGGGTTGGACTCAATGACCCTAGTAAACATATCCCAAAATACGTCAATTGGATTCCACCCAACGGTCCACCCATAAGCAAAAACAGAGCCCGTCAAACTAAACAATAAACCTATGGGGCGTAGGTGATTTTGTGTGAGACCTACTCTAATAAGATCGGGGGTGGCCAACGTGAGAATACTCTTCTTTTGTTGTGCTGAGAGAGGTTTATCAACTCCTGACGTCGACTCAATTATTACGGCTTGCCCTTTACGTCGTAGTATTTCTTCTCTTAGTTTTTCTGCTATCGGGATTTTGAGCGCATCGATTTTCAATTCTTTTTGCTCTGATCCCGCAGATTCTATTTCTACGGCAGTCACGTTGAGCATTTGGTGAAGAAAATTTTGCTCAAAATTGACCGATTGTATCCTATCAAAAGGCAAATCAAGTCTTACTTTTTTAAATATTCCTTTTTCAATCACCAGCTCCTCATCCGATATATGAAAATAGTACTTGAAGTATGCTATAATCGATGACACCATACTGAGTCCACCTATACCAGCAGCTATGATCTCGTACTGCTCAAAACCATTAGCCCCTCGTCCTAGTGCCAGTGCTAGTAGGATGGGCCATAGTTGCTTAAGGAATTTGATCAAAAAACGAATAACAATAAAAATGATGGCCCACTGTGACTGGCGCTGTTTTTGATCAAATGAAGTCCTATTCTTCTTCATCTGACGCCGTTTTACTCAATAAAAAGTGCTTCATAGACATAGCATCTTCTTTGGAAATGCCCTTGATTGAAAGATCACTAGAGCTACCACCCGCCGTATATATGTTCAGCTCACCGAGTTTGAATAGTCTTTCTATCGGACCTTGATTGACCTCGGCATGCTGAATCCGATTAAATGGGACCAAAAGCTGTTTTCGCCATATCAAGCCTTCTTTATATATAATATCGAGATGTCTCAGAGCATAACCCTTGCGATAAAAACCCTTAATTGTTACAACATAACTTGTAATAATAATGGTGGCTAAGATGCTCAATACTACAATAGGAATCCACCTCGGCTCAATATCGCTAAAGAATATGCCGGTATTAATTCCTCCGGCAACGATAAGCCAAATGATGGACAGACCGATTATTTCTACTTTTAAATAAGCCTTATTAAGAGGTTGGTAGTCAATATCTTTTATTGTTGGCAAGATATCTGTTGATATTTGTTCGTTAATAAAGTCATGATCTGTCATACTGAGGATTTATTATATTCATCACCTATAGAGCTTAACGGCTGGAAAATAAGCGTTATTGAATAATCTATGAGCCTGAAATCGTCAAAAGTCATTATTCTTTCGATTATAATATGTTTTGGGAAAATCCAGGCCCAAGATATTGTTGATTTAGTAGTAGACTTTGATAGAGCTACGACTTGGCAAAAAAGTCTCGAAACTGCCAAGTCTGAGGGCCGCCCTATCTTTGTAGATGTCTATACTAACTGGTGCGCTCCTTGCAAGATGATGGACAAAGATGTATTCACCGATGATCGGCTTAGCACGTACCTCAACAGATACTATACCGCCATCAAAGTCGATGCAGATCAAGTAGAGCAAAGTTTTGTAAGCTCCTATGCCATAGGCTCCTACCCTACTTTCTTATTTCTATCACCTGATGGAAGTGAGTTATATAGACATATAGGTTCTATATCAAAACACGACTTACTCGCCAAGTCCCAAGAGGTTATCCAGTACTGGGACAACAAAGACCTCATAGACGGAATAGATTATGATAATCACCACCAATATTCTATAGAAGAAATAAAAACAATCCTTTCGGTCTCTTCTGGCTTTAGTTTTCCTAACAAAGTAAACTTTGCCAAACGACTCCTCTTAGAGTCCCATCCAATCACTGATGAAGTTCTATTAATTACCATGGATCAATTAGCTGCATTTGACGAGCAAACACACAAGCTCATTGCTCCTATGGTAGGCCAGTTTTTACCCTCAGTAGTCTTGTATGATCGTATCGGTCATCAGAAAATAAAATGGCGGAACGAAATGACCTCTCTCATGGATCAACGGATGCAAGTCGCTATCATCGAAGGTAGCTTTCTTAAATTCGAAAAGGCCATAGCCATCCATTTACTAATGGGAAATGTCTATGATCGAGATTTAGAGAGATACTATAATAACTTCTATCGGCGCAATAATCTGGACAAATATGCCATCCATGCTGAGCAATTTGTCAATAAACATATCATCGCCAATACTCCTGAGAAAATTAAACTCATTGATGAGTCAAGATATGAGGAATATGAGGAGCTAAGAGCTCAAAATGGAGGTAGTTCTTCCTCAGGAAATAGTGACATCGATTATTTCACAGATAGGTACAAAGTCTGCAGGTCCGTCGCTGATCAGTTATTAGAATTTAGTAGCGATTTCTATGCCTTTTATGAAGATGAACAACAATGGTCTCTGGCAGAAAAATGGGCAGCACAAGCCTATGCCTACTTCCCATATGATCTCAAATATTATGAAAATCATATTGTCATCCTTGAAGCGCTCAAGAAGTACGAAAAGGCCAAGTCTGTGGAAATCCTTATGAAAAAGTCTCCTTACTACGAAGAAATGTTACAAATCAAAAAACAAAGACAACAATCTGATCTTAATATGCTTTTCAG
>CAZJHC010000059.1:0-14337 GCA_964545645.1 uncultured Saprospiraceae bacterium | reverse complement strand
ATGATGAGCTTGGTAGAGATCTCCCCGCCATATATCGTCTTAAGGAGTAGTTCCTAATTTGAATAATAATAAGTAATCCTTGTGAGCCAATTTGATGGATCTTTCTCTGTAGAACTGTCAGTGATATACTCCTCTACTATTGGAAGTTCTTGAAACAAGCTATTGTCCCTCATATAGTCTTCGATAGCAAAATGAGCTACCGCAGAGCTTTCCGAATCCCCGATATGATCTATCTGTATTACAGAGCCTTCAGCTAGTTGTAAGGAAGTCGCACCATCAATCGAAATGGGCTCTTTAACCGGAATGGCCGCCGCCATATCTGCCGTCTCCGCTACAAAATCCCACTTGTAATATAATCCTCGTGGGCGACCGTTCATATCTATCCCAGCCTCTTGTACTATGGCAAATAAAGAGCTGAGACTATTAGCATAAAATTGCTGCGCATTGTCCATCGGAATCTCTCCTCTCTTTATGACATAATTGCGTTCTCCCACTGTTTTGAGCGTAATGGTATATCCGTTGTAGAGTGACCTCTGTGCTCGCTCTTCGGCTATTTTTTTAATATTAGCTACTCCTGTCTCATAGCTTTTCTTCATACTGCCTTTCATACCCATTACCATGAAAAATCCTCTCATCAAAAAAGGCAGATCTTCGCTACTCCTAAAAGTCCATTGAAGGTTTGTTTTCTTTTTGTTGTTAGTAAATATAAAGTCGGCGGTGCTGAATCCATCCCAGCCATCCATCTGCAGCCTCGTAGACACTTTCTCATTCCTTTTACTTTCAACGATTTTTTGCTTGCCTTTACCTTGTGTCGGGCTATCCCAAAAACTCTCAGCTCCAACACCATAATCAATGTGATTATATGTAATGGACATGGCTGTGTCCCTCAGGGACCAATCATTCCAAAGAGCATGCTTCTGGACGCTATTGACAAGATTAAAGACAACCGCTGTCGGCGCATTAATCTGTGTCGATACATCAGTATTAAAGTTCTTTGGCCCAAGGGCACAAAGTCCAATATAAATCAGCGCCAACGCTATGAAGATTATAGATATATATTTCAATAAAGTTTTCATCAAATTACTATTTAAGAATTACCTCTTTGGTTTTTATACATTCGAGCGAACAAAAACAAAATTACGCCAAAAGCTAAAATTCCAGTAAATGCTAGGCCAAAATGCAGCATATTTCTAAACACTGCGAGGAGCACAATGGATACTAAAAACAACGTCGGAACCTCATTGAGCAATCTATAATGAAAAGAACTCATGCGTAACTTTCCCTCGTTCAAATCGTTCATCCAACGCTTACAATAATAAGTATATCCCGATAGTCCGAATACTAAAACAAGCTTGACATGGAGCCAAGTATTAATTTTAAACCACTCCCAACCATACAAATAGATCATTATCATACCAAATACCCATGTCAGGTTCATACCTGGCATACATATGATCCGATATACTCGATCAGACATAATGCGATATTGACTCAATAACACCTTTCGCTCTTGATCTATCTTATCATAAGCCTCCCTCTTGTACACCAATATGCGCACTAGATAAAACAGACCGCCAAACCATGCTGTGAACCCGACTATATGTAAGGCTTTGAATAGCTGTAAGGCACTTATTTCACTCATTGAAGACTAAATTATCATTGAAAATACTTCTATTACCAAACATATATATCCTGACTCCGCAGTAAAAATGAAGAGCAGAGCCAATCTAAACTAGCTCAGTCTTTCTTATATTTCAGCAATAATAGAAACTAACAACTGATGAAAAACCGACACTCCATTGTAATGGCCCTAATAGTTTTGAGCTCTTTTGGATGCCAACAAACCAAAAAGCAGGATGTGCCATTGCAACCTCAAGAAAAAATCGACGTTAAAACTGGAGACAATACGCTGACTTCTCAAGAAAAAATCGACGGTTGGCAATTGCTATTTGATGGCCAAAAGATAGATCAATGGCATAAGTACAACGGCACCACGGTTAACAAGAACTGGACTATTGCTGATAACGCTATACATTTTAATCCTGATTTTGCTGACGGTGGCGACCTAACCAGTAATCTTGCTTATACCAACTTCGAATTGACCCTCGACTGGAAAATACAAGAATGTGGAAATAGTGGAATCATGCTTAATGTCAATGAGAGTTATGATTATCAGCATCCTTGGCTTACGGGCCCAGAGATGCAAGTGCTAGATGATAGCTGTCATCCTGATGGCAAGATCCAAAAACATCGTGCCGGCGACCTTTACGATCTAATTGAGTGTACTCAAAAAACTGTGAAGGCTGCAGGAGAATGGAATTCGATAAAAATCGTTTCTAATAATGCCAAGTATGAATTCTGGCAAAATGAAATTAAAGTAGTCAGTTTTGAAATGCATACTCCAGAGTGGAAAGCCATGGTTGCCAGTAGCAAATTCAAAGACATGCCAGACTTTGGCAAGTATCGAAAAGGTAAAATAGTACTGCAAGATCACGCTGATCGTGTTTGGTACAAAAACATAAAAATTAAAACGCTCTAAAAAAGAAAACTTACTATCACCGTCGAAATACCGACAATACAAAACTCACTACATATGACAGGAATAAATAAGTCAAGATTGTTTAATGCCAGCTGTATAGCACTCATAGTTACAGCAATGACCTTTGCCATAAGAGCAGGTTTATTGGGCCAGCTGGGAGCCGAATTTGGACTCAATGATACCCAATTAGGATGGATGAATGCCATGGCTTTCTTAGGATTTCCAGTGGGTACAATGATCGGTGGACCTCTGTACAATGCACTCGGTCCAAGAAAAATAATGTGGGTCGCATTTATCAGTCATCTTTTGGGGCTGATCTTGACCATTATGGCAGGAGGTTTCTGGGGGTTATTAATCTCCACATTCTTTATTGGTTTTGCTAATGGATCTGTAGAGGCAGCTTGTAACCCCATGATCGCAGACATGTATGAGGACAACAAGTCTACTATGTTAAGTAAATTTCATGTGTGGTTCCCAGGAGGGATTGTGATAGGAAGTCTTGTAGTCTATTTCATGACCATGATGGGTATGGGCTGGCAGAGTCAAGTAGGCCTTATGTTGATACCAACTTTTATTTATGCCTATCTGATTTTTGGTCAGGAGTTTCCTGATACTATAGATGATGGTAAAATAGACTTAAGCAAACTGTTCCCTCCAGTGTATCTACTCATTGTTGCACTTTTCGTATGTATAGCGGCCTCTGATTTAATATTGGTTCCGCTAGTTGGAGAATCATCCAGTGGCATCGTGAAATTAGTGCTCATAGCGCTTGTCGCAGGCTTAGTCTTTAAAAAGTTTGGTTGGTTGTATGCATTCCTTGCAGTGTGTATGTCATTGACTGCCACTGCAGAGTTAGGTACTCAACAGTGGGTAGAGCGTATACTTGGCAATGCAGGAGCACAACCTATGCTCGTATTAGCTCTCGTCACTGGTTTGATGGCCGTAGGGCGATATTTTGGAGGGCCTTTGATTCATAAGTTCAAGCCAATTGGTGTACTATTTGGTTCTGCGGTCATAGCAACATTGGCCTTGTTACTCATGAGTCAGGCAACAGGTGCTATGGTATATGTAGCAGCTATTTTGTTTGCCATAGGGGTCTGTTACTTCTGGCCTCTAATGATTGGAGCTGCTGCCGAATATACCCCTGAGACTGGGGCCCTTGGATTATCCTTCATAGGTGGTGTCGGAATGTTTGCCGTATCGATCTGGCAGCCTATTATAGGTGGATGGTTAGATAGTGAAAGAGCTCAGGCTCTTAAGAAAGGGCTAAGCGAAGTAGATGCAGACTTAGTAGCAGGTCAAGCGACGCTGGATAATCTTGCCTTCTTTCCGGCAGCACTGATTATTTTGTTTGGCATATTGTTCTTTGTCTTTGGCAAAAAACTTGAAAATATACGGTCTCAACCTTCACACTAAGAGGTCAAAAGAGTGATGATTTTAAAAAATGCCGCTCATCGATATGTTGGGTGGCATTTTTTCTGTTTGTCACATCAATCCTACTTATGGCCATCGACTATCTATAGATATTGACTATCTTGACTATCATCAATAACAATCAAAAAATATGAAAGCCATTTTCCACGTCTTCATCGTAGTGCTCATAACCAGTTTGACCTATAACCACAGCTATAGCCAAAATGAATCCTCAACTGATCGACAACTAGTAAAAAGTGCAGTCAATGATTATGTGTTAGCGTTGTATCACGCTGAACCACAACGTATCGAGCGAAGTGTAGATACAACCCTAAGAAAGGTTGGCTACTTTGAGTATGAAGGAGAGGCCCAAAACCACGTGCCCATGACCTATCAGCAGTTGTATGACCTAGCAGGCACATGGAATGAAAAAGGTGATAAAATTGATGATAACAGTCCCAAAGAGATAGAAATATATGATGTCAGCTCTAAAACTGCCTCCGCCAAATTAACTGCAGTATGGGGCATTGACTATATGCATCTCAGCAAAGTCGATGGACGATGGAAGATCATGAATATCATCTGGCAGCGCTAAGACGATAAACCCTCGTACCCATATACATTGACTAATTCTAACTAAGCAGATAATGACCTACTTAGAAAAACTTGCTCCTAAAGCATTTCATGCTTTGTGGAGACAAAGGAGCAATCCTAATCTCGAAGGAATAGATAGAGCCCTTGTATTTTGATTCGAATCATTATAAGGGAGTTGCCTCAGCACGAAATGAGATAAGGAAGAACATACAGGTTACTTGATTGAGCATCTGCTGATAGCAAGTACCATCGTCTTCCTGCTATTATAACATAGAATAAGTATCTTTTCAGCTCATAGTAAATCAATAAATAAATGAGAATCCTACATTTCCTATCACTTACCATTATTCTCTCGTTCTGCAACATCTCGATTGGCCAAGGGACTCAACTCCTTAGACAGCCGACTTTGTCGTCGGATGCTGTTGTATTTATTTATGCTAACGACTTATGGAAGGCAGATAGGTCAGGTGGAGATGCTACAAGGCTAACATCTAATGAAGGATCAGAAATAGCTCCACACTTCTCACCCGATGGAAATATGATAGCATTTACGGCACAGTATGGTGGTAACAGTGATGTGTATGTCATCCCATCTAGTGGTGGCTCTCCGAAGAGGCTGACATGGCATCCAGGATTTGATCGTGTAGAAGGATGGACCCCTGACGGAGACATTGTCTTTGGTTCCAATCGCATGGGGCATCCCACAGAGACTTTTTCGTTGTACACCGTAAGCTTAAGTGGTGGCTTGCCTAAATCACTGAATGTGACGAGGGCCGCTTATGGAGAAGTATCGCCTGACGGCTCTCATGTAGCCTATACCCCTATCAATTCTTGGGATCCTGAGTGGCGCAACTATAGAGGAGGTCAAGCCATGCCCATTTGGATTCAGCATCTCCAAACTGGTGAAACTATCAAAACTCCTCAGCTTGATGATGAACGACACCTCTATCCCACTTGGATAGACTCTAAAGTCTTTTATCTCAGTGAACGTGATTATGCCAGCAACATCTGGTCATACGATATAGATTCTCAGCAAGAAGAGCAAATAACCTTTCACAAGATCTTCGACGTTAAGAGCCTCGATGCCCATGGTGAGGATATCATCTATGAGCAAGGTGGATATCTACATATACTCAATGTCACCACCAAAGAGACCACCCAATTGAATATCTCTGTCAAAGGGGACATGAACTTCGCCATCGAGCGATGGGAGGCCGTACCTCCCAATCAACTGCGCAATGCCAATCTTTCCCCCAATGGTAAACGTGCCATCTATGAACATCGTGGTGAGATCATTACCATACCTAAGGAGCATGGTAGCGCCCGAGTCCTGACAAATACTTCAGGGGTAGCTGATCGAGCACCCATCTGGAGTCCTAAGGGAGATCGGGTGGCATGGTTTAGTGATGACAGTGGTGAGTACCAACTGGTTATCGCCGATCAATATGGTACAATAGAAAAAAAATTATCAGTTCCTTCAAAGACATTTTACTTCAGACCAGACTGGTCAGCAGATGGTAAGAAAATAGCCTTTACAGATACTCATTATGCGATATGGTACGCAGACTTGGATACGGATGATTTTATAAAGGTTGACTCAGATGGATTCGCACATCCTAATCGAACCTTCAATCCTATATGGTCCCCTAACTCTCGATATATCGCCTATGTCAAGCAACAATTCAATCACTTTAAGGCAGCATATATCTATGATACAGAAACCGCTCAGATTCATCAGATCACACAAGGCCTCGCTGATGTGGTCACGCCTGTATTCGATCAGGATAGTGAGTACTTATATTATCTAGCCAGCACGGATTATGGTCTCACATCTGGATGGTTAGACATGAGCTCTTACGATCCTGACGTATCGAGAACCCTATATGTGACATTGCTACAAGCAGATGGAGTGTCGCCTTTTTTGCCTAAGAGCTATGATGAGGAAGTAGAAGAAGACGAGGACGAGGATACAGATGATGTTGCAGATGAAAAAGAAAAAGTCGATAGTGAGAAAGAAGATGTTAAGCCAATAGACTTCGATGGCATCATGGACCGAGTAATTGCTGTTCCAGATATTTCTGGAGACTATTTTGGTCTTGAGAGAGCACCAGCTGGCAAAGCTCTAATACTGGGTTCTGGCACATCTGGATTTAAAGCTATCACATATGATTTTGACAAACAAGAAAAGGAGGATTGGGCCGATGGCATCAATAGCATCGTCACTTCCTTTGATGGGTCTTATGCGCTCTATAGGTCTGGTAGTAGCTGGAGTATCTCCTCGCTGAAAGGCAAACCCAATGCTAAAGAGGATGGAATCAACGTTGACTTGAAAATAAAAATTAACCCAACTCAGGAGTATCATCAGATATTCAAAGAAGGATGGCGGTATATGAGAGACTTCCTATATGTTGACAACGTTCATGGTGCCCCTTGGGATAAGGTATGGTCGTGGTATGCACCATGGATCGATCATGTCAGACATAGATCAGATCTCAATTATGTAGTTGACATCATGAGTGGTGAAGTAGCTATAGGACACTCCTATGTATCTGGTGGCGATATGCCTGATATTGATCGGATCGGCTGTGGACTATTAGGTGCAGACTATCAAATGAAGAATGGACTTTATCAAATCAAGAAAATTTACACAGGCGAGCTTTGGAATCCTACGACACAAGCACCTCTCTATGTGCCAGGAGTAAAAGTAACCGAAGGTGATTATATCACTTCTATCAATGGCAGGTCTCTTGACAGCGAAGACAACATTCATCAGTATCTAATTCAAACCGCAGGACAGCAAGTAAGGCTTGGAATCAAATCAGATCTGAACGAAGAGGAACGAATCTTAACAATAGTACCCGTAAGCAGTGAAAACAATCTCAGAACGATGGATTGGATGGAGGCCAACAGGCGTCGAGTAGATGAGCTGTCAGGTGGCCAACTGGCCTACGTCTATGTACCCAACACCTCTGGCAGGGGGTTTACTAACTTCAACAGATACTACTTCTCTCAGCAAGACAAAAAAGGTGTAGTTGTAGATGAACGTAATAATGGCGGCGGGTCTGCTGCCGATTATATGATTGATATCATGAGTCGTGATGTAATCGGCTACTTCAATAGTAAGACCGAGAGTCGGCGACCGTGGACAGCACCAATAGCGGGGATCTGGGGCCCTAAGGTCATGATCATTAATGAGCGAGCAGGGTCTGGTGGTGACCTCCTACCCTATATGTTTCGAGCCAAGGGTCTGGGACCATTGGTAGGCACAAAAACTTGGGGAGGGCTAGTAGGAACTTGGGATACCCCTCCGTTTATAGATGGTGGGCGAATGGTTGCTCCTCGTGGAGGATTCTATGATGCAGATGGCAACTGGGCCGTAGAAGGTGAAGGTATAGCACCTGATATAGAGGTTCATATGGATCCTCAGTTAGTGATCAATGGTCAGGATCCGCAATTGGAAGCTGCGGTTAAGGAAGCATTACGCTTGTTAGAAGTCGATCCATTTGAAATGAAACCTGAACCTTCTGCACCTATAAGATCTAAAAGGCCCGCAGGATGGAGTAAAGAATAGTATTTCTATAAAAACCTGATTTGATTGATAAGTTCTTTGAACAACAATGAACTATAGGTTATGATTATAGCACAGTGTGAAGGGTTGATATTCTCATTCACGGGTATAGAAAAGGAACCTCATTTTAATCGGATTGGTTACAAAGTGATCGGCAAGCGGATGATATCCACCCTACCAAAAGATCATTTGTTCAAACCCTATATATGTATAGAAAGCGGTATAGCTTTGCACACTATTTTATCACCAGCATGAATCAATGAGAGCTGAACTATACCTGGTCTTAGCGGCCATTTTTTGGGGTCTTAATTTTCATTTTGCCAAGTTTATGATGGCAGAGTCAAGCTATATTGAGGCAGCTACATGGAGATATGTTTTTGCCGTAGTTACGCTACTGTTGATCGGATTCAAATCCTTGAGGGCCATTAACTTCAGACACTTGTCTATCAAAGGAATTGTCTTGGTTGGTTTTGTAGGACTATTTGGCTTCAACCTTTTATTCTTCAAGGGATTAAATCTCAGTGACGCTATCAATGCATCTCTATTAGTCAATTTAAATCCGATCATGACGATTATGCTCGCCTCATGGCTGATCGGTACAAAGATCACTCGCTATCATATCATAGGTGCTGGCATATCGTTGTCAGGAGTAGCCTATCTGCTATTTCAAGGTGATCTCTCCAATGTAGCCTCATTGAGGTTTAATTATGGAGATTTACTTGTCTTTTTAGCTGGAATCATATTTGCGCTATATAACGTTTGGATCAAGATGTGCAAAGGACAAATGTCCGATATGAATTTTACTACCCTGACCAATGCCTTTTGTCTCTTTGGGTTCATACTAATCATGCCAGCGCAAGCGGAGTCTATCACTTTGGATCATAGCTACAAGTACTGGGCATGGTCTCTCGGCATAGGAACTGTAGGGACCGCTTTGGCCTACTATTTTTATAATAAGGGAATCACTATGATCGGACCAGAAAAAGCCAGCATGTACTTAAACCTCGTGCCTCTTACTGCCGTGTTATGCGGAGTGTGCTTAGGTCAGACACTCTATCTCTATCACATCATCAGTTGTATAATTATCTTATCAGGAGTCTATATAGCCCAAAGATCTGTCTCGGTCTAGAACAATGGCAGCCTTACTTCAAAGCAAACCCCACCTATATCACTATCCAATATATGAATAGTGCCGGCATGCATATCCACTATCTTCTTACTTAAGGCAAGGCCTATACCCAAGCCCTTATACTCAGAGTAATTGGTCTGTCTATTAAACAGCTCAAATACTTCATTGCGCTTATCTTCGGTGATACCGATTCCATTATCACAAATCTTAAAACAAAAATATCCTCTTCGTTCAAAGCAATGAATCTGAACGATGGCACCTGAACCTGTTGATGAAAACTTCAAGGCATTACTGACAAGATTAGAAAACAACCTCCTCAACAAATCAGAATCTCCATACACTTTGTCCGTATCATAATCCACTGACACTTCAGAATTAGGATATACCTGTGTCTCCTCGGTTATAATAGAATCTACAAAAGAAGGTAATCCTATTGGCAGTTTGTTAAGCTCCATCTGAGAGACGCTACCCATCTCATAGAGTGCATCTACCAGATTGGACATTTTTTCACTATTAGTAGAGATCATGTTTAAGTAATCCTCAATTTGATCTTCTGATAAGTCTTTTCTTCTTTTAACGATTAGATCCACGAAAGACTTAATGATACGCATCGGAGACTTAAGCTCATGTGACGCTAAAGAGGTGAATATCTCAAGATTCGAATTGCTCTCAATATACTTTTGAAGACTCTCTTCTTGCTTTCGCAAACTCTCATCCTGCGCTACAATCGATTTTTTGGCGATATCAATTTCTTCATTAGACTTTCGGATATGCTCCATAAAGTAATAGCCCACTAGATAGATCACCAGTATATGAAACACTCCTGACAAATACTCTGGAAAAAACTGGTCACTCAAGTTGAACCCTTGCTCCCCCATAGTATGATGAAATAAAAAGAACTCAAATAACAGAATAACGCCAATGTAAAACCATTGAATCCTTCGATCCGAATAAAACATTAAGGTGAATATGGACAACGTAGTGCCCATCATAATCAAACTGTTGAAATATACTCCAGTCGATACTATAAAAGCAGACAAGATAGCTATGGTTCCGACCATCGTAAAATGATAGGCGACGATCATTTTGCCATACTGCGTGATGGCATAAGCGCACATAGCAAACCCGATCATGACAATATTAAGTGCAATCCTATCATACTGACGATCCCAGATAACTAAATAGATCGAAGCAAGGATGCATACAACTATGGTAAGCAACACAATCTTTCTAAAAAGAATCCTTACAATTGATTCGTAGTTTTCCATACGTAGTAAAAAAGCTATATAGTAAGCTATAGCTTCTTAAATAAGGCACTAATTAAGCGAGTTACCCCTAAATGATTAGGCTAATACTTATCGGTTGGTCTGAGTCGTATAGGTACTCTCAAAGATCTTGTCAGCATTGCCCGTGGCGAAGCCATCACGTCGATGCTCTCGACCTACACTGTCTCTATCAAGATCATCAAACTCAGGTAACACCCCTCTCTCTGCAAACTCTACATAGCTACCTGCTATTTCCTCCGTCTCTCCTCCTCTAAAAGAGGCTAAGACTTTACCAGCAACAGAGCTAGTCTGTCTGAGTAAACCGTCCGGACTCACCTTTATTTCGCCACCACTATTGTTGAGTTTTACACCGATTTCTTTAAGGAATGAATTGAAGGCTTCTAATTTATCATAGCCATGCGGCAGTTCATGTACACTGATGGTATAATGGTTCAAATAATATCTGTTATAGATGACCCATGCGGCATACTCGCTCTCATCCAAAAGGGCTTTATAATCATCATATCTCACCAGATCCCACAAGGGTCTATGAAAAAAATCACCAACTGATATTGGATCATCTAAGTCAAGATCATCTACAGGATCATGATCGATGCTATCGACATACTCTTGGATGATTGCCTGACTTTTTATTGATAAATCTTGGACACGCAGTTCACTGATGAACGCTCGGGGATAATGTGGCTCAGGGGGCGCATACCAATAAGCATCTAACCTTTTGCCTTCAAAGAAATAATGATCACGCTTTTCGTATCCATAATGTAGAAATATCTTTTCAAAAGAGTTGATTCCAAGATGAGGTAACCCCAAGGTTCGAAATGCCACATGGTCGTTGATAATATCACTTTGATCTGCTACCATACCTCTATCTACCATTGCTGCAGTGATTCTTTTGACATCAGGTACCCTTTCAGCATACGGCTTAAAGAGCGCTTGAAAAATCTTATCTAAGGGTTGATTGGTGGTCAATTTCATGATCCTATTCCTTAATTAGTTAATTGTTCTTAACAAGTTTGCCATGTTTCATCACTAAGTCAACATCCGACAGCAATGATATCCATCTGAGGACATCACCTTTTACGGCTATGATATCTGCATACTTTCCTTCTGAGATCGTGCCATACTCAGCCTCTACTCCAAGCGATTTAGCAGGCCAATAGGTCGCTGCCTTGATCGCATACATGGCGTCAATACCAAATTCGTTAACCCATACATCCAGCTCATGCCAGGTAGATTGGCAATGAAACTTCATAGGTATCCCACTATCCGTCCCTATCATCAATACAACCCCTGCCTCTATCAGTTGCTTGACCTTGCGTTCTAACGTAGGTCTACGACTCGGCGTCAACTGAAAATATGGCAACCGACCAGGATACTGAATGGATTGCTCTATATCCTCAATGATTGCTGCTGGCAGATCCATATGCCAACAGTCGTTATCCAGAGATTCTGGATTATCTCTGAGGTATTCGTAATTGTAAAGTCCCTCAACTGTAGGGGTCCAATATAGCGGACCTAAGTTCATCTGTGCGGTCCGTTCCTTGATGGCAGTCATAACGTCCTCAGGATACTCCGGAGCAGAAGACAAACCTGTATGTTCGAAACAGTCAACTCCAGCCGCAAGTCCACGACGTATTTCTTCTGGTCTATGGCTATGAGCTACTACGGTAAGACCATGTTTATGTGCTTCCTCTACGACAGCTTGTACCTCATCCATAGTCATCTGATCCTGATCTATGAGCTTGATACAATCGACTCCAGCATCAGCAAGTCTTTTGACTTTGTTGCGAGCATCTGATATGCCTCTGACACCCCATCTGAACGCCTCAGTACCAGGATATGGTTGGTGCTGTATGAATGGTCCAGACATATACATCGTTGGTCCTGGCAGCTCACCACTGTTGATACGATCTCTTACTCTGATGCTTGCCTCCAGTGGAGCACCCAGATCTCGAGCACTGGTTACTCCTGCTTGTAACAGTTGATGTGCCGATGCTGGCATGATGATATCTGCCAACTCATTGAGATAGGTGGTATCCCAGTGACTATAATCACTATGACCATTGATCATGAGATGTACATGCATATCCCAAAGCCCTGGCATTACAGACATTCCTTCGGTTGAGATCACTTCTACGTCATCAGGTATTGCCAAGTTTCCTTGGTGACCAACGGCTACGATCTTGTCGTCATCAACGATGATGACACTGTTATGAATCGGCCGGCCACCGAACCCATCTATTAAGGTGCCCCCTACTAAGGCTTTCTTTTGAGCCTCAGTGGTTACTGTCACACTTATGATCAAACAGATCAGAATATATAGTTTAGTCACTTTCATTAGTTACCCATTTTAGTTCTTGTTTCTGGTATGGTGAAGAGTTCTTTTTGTCTCCCATCGAGGAAGTAAAACCGCCCATCATGATACACCCCATCTTCCTCCAGCATAATTCTAACGATCTTACCATCCCACTCTGCTACCTCAGTGGCAGCGAATAACTCTATAGAGTAGGCTGTATTTTCAAATAAAGGATAATCTCCTGGACCTTTGACCCCTTGCTGCTGATCCCACATACCTATAGTAGGTCCTGCGGCATGTCCATGAAACCCAATTGGATGTGTATATATAGAAGCTGTTAAGCCTTCTGATTTAGCTTGGTCAAGCGACTTCTTCAATATGTCATTACCGGTAGAACCTAACTTGAAATTTGAGGTCAAAATATCTTGTACTCGGTTGCCATTGGCAAAGGCTCTTTTTAACCCTGCCGGGGCATCAGACTCTCCAGGCTTAAGCACATAGAAATGTTGCTGCTGATCCGTATTTAGTCTTAGATAGGTGATTCCAAAATCTACATGTAGCAGATCGCCATGTTGTATAATATCTTGATCTGGTCGCTTGCTAAATGATCGTAGGAACTCATTGTTGCCCATATCGGCACGTTGTACAGATACTGATGGGTGAAACCATGTCTGTAACCCGAGATCAGAAACTCGCTGTCGAAGCCACCATACCACATCATCAGTTGTCGTGATGCCAGGATGGATAACTCGCTCAGATAAGCCCTCTCTTAGGATCAGGTGACCCATGCGACAGATCATAGGATATATCTCAAGCTCTAGCTCACTACGAGTCTCTAACCACGCTACAGCCAGACGTTCAGCCGACATCACTTTATTATGATGTTTTGTTGGCAGATAAGACATAAAACTCTCATATTCTGATTTTACCAGACCATCTGCCAAACCATAATTACTCGAGTAATTGAGTGCTATTTGTTTAGGGTTTTTTTCTGCGATGATGTTCATCAGCGCCTCCCATTGATCAGGATAGACGTCGACATTCCATTCTCCCTTGAGCAGTCTTCCCACGCTGTATCTTGCTATGGCTATTTTGTCCAGTGTTTCTCCATTATCATAAAACACCATGATTGTTCTTCTACGTGCAGCAAGCCATGTACTTGGCAGGATGGTTTTCATCACTGGATCCTCATTGTATTCACGAGAGATAAGGATCCACATATCGACACCTTCTCGGCGCATCAGTTGTGGCAGGAGATTATCCAATCGATCTTCGAGGATAAGATCTATGGTTTTTGATTGGTCCTCTATAGAGCTTACTTCTGGAAAGATATCCTGACCTTTGAGAGCGCCAGTGATTGCAACATAAAAAAAGAAAGTCAGCCAGAAGATAATTCTATGTATCATGTATGTAACCTAATATTTTATGTACAAGCTACACAAAAAAGTAGGTTTCTCCTATTAGCAATAAGCTAACTCTCTTACATCACTAAGATTCTCTCGGAGAAAAGCC
>CAZJHC010000058.1:0-14383 GCA_964545645.1 uncultured Saprospiraceae bacterium | reverse complement strand
GTTACTAATAGTACCATGTTATGGGTCTTCGTCCCTACTTGGACGGATAACATGTAGTGCCCCATCGGAACATCTTGAATATCCATTGTCAACGAGTTGTTGCCTTTATATATATTCGTTTGATTCCATGATCTAATGAGTTGTCCTGAGACATTGATTAAGTCAGCTTTGTAAATCGCTCCTTGGTCTAAATCGATTCCAATCGTAACAAATGAAGAGGCCGGATTGGGGTAGACATCGATTGCCACTGTATTGTTTCGCTCTATATTTACGGCTACAATATCAGAGTACTCAAACCTTCCGTCGTAATCTACTTGCTTCAATCTATAATAATAGACGGCACTAAGTTCAATATCCTTATCGGCATAATCATATGAAACCACTTCTGTCGTTGTACCACTACCTTTGATCTCTCCTATTTCTTCAAAGGACGTTCCGTTTCCTATGACTCTTTCGATTACGAATCGCTCATTGTTGATTTCTGTAGCTGTCTCCCAACGTAATATAACTTGGTCAAGAGTTCGATTCCATGCTCCTGTAAAACTTATTAGTTCGATAGGAACGGTTCCAGACCTTAAACCGGCGTTTATCCCCAATAATTCTTCACTTGGGTCCAAGAAGAAGACATTGGTGCTGACGGTGTTAGGATCTATGTCACTGTCCAATAGTGGATCACCTCCTTGACCTTGATCGACATAACTCCCGCTAACATCTGATGCTCGAGGTCTTATCTGATAGGAGCCTGTTGGCAGTTCTTCGAAGCAATAAGCTCCGTTTTGATCTGTAGTCGCAACTGCCACTACAGTATTGCTAGCATCTATACTGATTAGTTCAAGTTGCGTACTTGATAGTAATTCATCAACACCCTCTTCATAAGTGCTATTTTCTTGATCGCTCGCCTCTTGCCAAACGATGCCACATATTCTACCACCTACATAGGTGCCAAAATCTACATTATCTACCTTTTGTCCAGGCATCAAATCAAAAACCGCTGTTGTCTGTGGGCCATTAGATCCATCAGCATCACTATCAACATCATCATTAGTTCTTCTATTTGGTGGACTCAGTATATTGCCATCAGGCAAAATAATCTCTGCGTAAAACGCTGCTGGTGGTAATTCATCAAAACAATAAAAACCTGTTATAGTATCTTGAGTTGTCGCTGAGACAGTAGTGCTTACCAACATACCTGATTCATCATATAAATTGATCACAATTTCATTAAGACCTGATTCATTATCATCAAATATTCCATTCGCATTGACATCATCCCATACAACCCCTCCAAATCCACTTGATGTAAAAAATCCAGCATCTATATCATCTATACGGTCTCCAGATTGGACACTTATCGTACTAGAAAGTCCGGTATTAGGGTTAATATCACTGTCAAGACCTCTATCATCCCCCTGACCTCTTGTGGCGATGGTAAATCCAGTAGGGCGTATAAATTCTACTATATAACTAGATTGGTATACATTGAAGTTATAATATCCAGGAGCACCAGTTTCAGGATTATTAGATGTTGTAGTTACACAAGACGGAAACCCGTCTATATCAGGACGACCGTCTGAGTTGAAATCAGTATATAGGTTGACCGTAACCCCATTAATTCCAGGTTCATTGTCATCTTGAATTCCATCACCATCAGTATCTTCCCAAACAAAATCGCCTATAGTCGCAACTTCGTCCCCAGTAATAGTTTGAGACTGGATACCAATACAACCTGAAGCCAATGCTACAGTTACCGTATAGGTAGCGGGGGTGTTAGCGTCGACCTCAATAAAAGAAGCAGTAGACCCAGTACTCCACTGATAAGAGTCGTACACCTCGCCCACTTGCAAGATTGCCGTATTGGTGATGTCACAACCTTTTAAATCAAAAAATATCGTTGGATCCAAGGCTTGACATACTCCTATTATAAACCCATCGCTGATCTCATGACAAGTAGAGCTGATGTCAGATATATTTTGGCCAACTTCTAATCCTAAAATTGTAGCATCGATATCGTAATTAATTGAAAAAGCTACAAATAATCCGGTCTCCATCATGACACCAAAGTTGGCGTCATCTTGTATTCTTAGTATCAATCCATCACGATCTGTTAAGATATACTGAGTCCTGAAACTAGGGTCTGAATTGCCGCCAGTTGTTTCCAACTCTACTGACTCTCCTAAGCAATAATTACATGGATCTAAAGCCTCACAGACTGTAAGAGTCAATGGTTGACTGATATCCACACAACTGCCACTAACTATATTGATATTGCTGCCAACACTCAAGCCTTCTATTGATTCATCATTCTTAAAATTTACACCATAGAGAACATAAAATCCCTCGACATCAATTGTGAACGTTGTGCTTGCACTTAGTGCCAATATCGATCCATTGATATCCGTAAGGACATAAGTAGTAGTGTATAGATCCGTTGAGTTTTGACCTTGGGCGTTAAACTCGATGATACCTGTCTGATAATCGCAACTCTGTGATATAGCTGGTGCAATATGAAGCAATATTAAAATAAGAGTCGTTAGTCCGAGTCTAACAATGCGATGTACATTTATTGTTCTCTTGGAGGACATAGAATTCATTTTTGGGCAATGCTGAGATATGGTCATTACTCTTTTGGCAACACTTTTCGAGTTAACATCGATTAGCTTTGACATGATACTCATCATTACTTTTTATTTATCGTTCGAAGAGATGGTTCTTAATTAATTACCGCTAAGAATTGGTGCTTGGGCAGAACAACTTTGCAAGCAAAAGTCAGTCTGACTACAATCTGGATCCAAACAGTCTACCAATCCATCGTCATCGTTGTCTAATCCATCAGAACAAAGCATTGTTCCAGTCTCTGTGGGTGAATCACATGAAGCTGTAAAACACGCTGCATTGCCACTTGCTGCGGATAGGTCATTAAATCCTGTAGGTTCTAAATCTCTGACATCCGTTGGGGTCATCCACTCTTCTATTTCTAATATTTGAGCATTATATGACCCTGTTAATGCAGTCCTAGCCCAGGCAGTTTCAAAACATACAGCACCGTCATCAATGGCCTCCTGAGTAACAGTAAAACATATCTCTGCAGTTGTAGTAAGGTCTGAGGTATTAATTATTTGATTAGTGCCAGCATTTTGGCTTACGATGTTGATACTAAAGTCAACATATCCTAAGTCATTATCAAAGTCGAGACCTCCCACACCTGTAGCGTTTTGGTTTTCGATTGGTGTCCCCCCTGCCAAAGTTGCTGGCTGAAATGAATTATCCAATCTACTTACTACAGATGCAAATGATCCAACAGCACTATTATAAAATAGCCTATAATTCTGATCCGCTAAAGTGAAACTGGCATCACCTGTACCTCTCAATTGAATATTGTAACAAGCCATACCTGTCTGACAATCTACAGATGCTAAAGCCAGACTAATATCATAAGAATTGCTCTCTGGCACACATGGTGTCACCATGGCACAGTCTGGATCGGCACAATCAACTAATCCGTCATTATCATTATCATCACCATCACTACACGTTACGGTAGTGTTTTCATTCTGTTCTCCTCCACATTCTGATGTTAAACAAGCTTGTCCACTGTCGTTTTCGTCCAGATCATCATATAAACTACCCAGCGCCTCAGAAGTCGAGTTGGTAGATAACCATTGTGATATCTCTACAAAAGCCGTGGCATATTCATCAGTAGTCCCCATGCGTGCCCAAACTAAATTGAGACATTCTGAAGGGCTATCTATAACCGCTTGTGGTACTTGAAAACAAAGACTCGAGGTGGTCATCCATTCACTTGACCCTGGAAGATTAACCCCTCCGCTCGACAGATTCATCAAATCGATAGAATAGTTAAGAAAACTCAGTGTCTCAGCAAATGGCAAATCACCCGGGAAAGAAGATGCATCAACATTCTGCTGATCTGATGTCAAAAGTGGTGCTGAATATTGAGCATCCGGCAGTCTTGATTCTACTGATCCATTAATGTACGATGCCGTCGAAGCGTCATAATATATACGATAATTTTGACCTGCAAGATTCCATGTCTGGCCATCTGCGCTTCGCACTTGTACTAAATAACAAGCCTCGCCTGTTTGACAATCTAGGTCATCTAATAAAAATCTAATGTCAAATTGCTGTTGCGCAAATAAATCGATTGAAATTAGCGATACAATCGCCATTAGGAGAAAGTGGTACGTTTTCATCATTTTAAATTATCTACCAGGCCATCACACCTGATAATCCGAAGCTAAGGTAACATATTATTTAAATATTTAATATATAAATAGAAAAATATAAGCGTGTTAACATTTTTATGCTACACTCTTTGGAGTCTTGCATTGAGCGCCTCTATAATTAAATGATACTCATACCCTTTGTTTAAAGCATGTTCTATCGTCTTCTTTTTGAGCAAGGCCTCTTGATACTTTCCTTGTCTCGACGTATAATATATATCTATGACTGTATGAAGAGTTGTTACATAATCATCATCCTCAATCTCTGACAATCCTTTCTTTATACAATATTGAGATACTGCTTTGAATTTTAACCCTTTCGTGATTTTATTTTTGCCCCATCTATTAATTCTATGCTTTCCTCGTGCATATGATCTGGCAAAGCGCTCTTCATTCAGATAATCGTCTTGTATTAATTCCAGAATTATCTCTTCTAAGTCATCGCCATAGACTTTTATAGATATCAATTTACTTCTTACCTCGCTATGGCACCGCTCTCGATAAGCACAAAAGCGTTTTAGTTTCTGTAATATTTCGCTTTTAGTCATCTTTTATAGTGACCTCCTTAGTTATAACAGTCAATAGTACATATTCTATAACGAAAACTTAACAATAATATGAACGTAGAAACTCTCCTTCCTAAAATCCAAGAAATGGCTCTAACATACGCTCCCAAAGTCATATTGGCCCTTTTGACTCTTGTTATTGGTTTTTGGATCATCAGCAAAATTGTTAAGATCCTTGTAAGCACACTTCAAAGCAGTGGCATGGAAATCTCGCTGGCCAAGTTTATCAGTTCTATAGCAAGTGTCGCCATGAAAGTGATGTTACTCCTTTCGGTCGCTAAGATGTTTGGTATCGACACTACTTCATTCTTAGCGATTATGGGTGCACTTATGGTTGGTATTGGTATGGCACTTAATGGCAGTATCGGCCATCTGGCCAGTGGTGTGATGATCATGATCTTTAAGCCTTTTAAGATTAACGATCTGGTAGAAATCGGCGGTGGGCATGTAGGAACTGTGGATGCCATCAATGCATTCAATACAACCTTGGCGACATTAGATAATAAAAGAATCATCATAGCTAACAGTAATGTCACGGGCAATACGATAACCAATATCTCAGGTCAAGGCACTGTGGGTGTAGAGCTAACTTTTGGCATTGGTTATGGAGATGATATCGACAAGGCTCGCAAAGTAATCTTAGAAGTAGGAAAAAACTGCCCTCATATACTTGATGATCCAAGACAAGGTGTCGTCGTAGCAGAGCTAGGAGATAGTTCTGTAAACTTGGCCACAAGACCTTATTGTAAGAGCGAACACTATTGGGATACATTCTTTTACATGCAAGAAAACGTCAAAAAAGAATTTGACAAGGCGGGTATCGGCATACCATATCCTACAATGGATGTACATATGATCAGCAATAACTAATCAAAGAGACACCTAGTAACAGTCAATGGCCTATTCAATCGAATAGGTCATTTTTTGCTATCCAGGCAAATCACTAAAATTTTGATTATATACCCAGATCAATAGGATGATGATTAAAAAGAAAATAGTAGCACCCCAAATCATGCATCCACCTTTTTTTCCGTAATTGATTTCTTCTGGTCCGTGTGACATCCGTACTATAATTAATATGCCACAAAGAAAAGGATTATATACTAAACGGAGTTAGTAATTATCGATCATAGATAATCTTGAATGAGTCAAAATAGTTTTGCCCTAAGATTGATCCTGGCTAATCGGCAAACATTTATGCTCCAACCACAGAGCCTCTTCGTCTGATAACTTGGGCTTGAGTGATTCAAAAACTAACCTATGATATGTATTAAGCCACTCAATTTCTGCCATTGAGAGTAAGGTTATATCAATACAATCTGTCGCTATTGGAAATAACGTGATTGTTTTAAATTTTAAAAATCCTTCATACTCAGAATCCTCAACTAAAATCAAATTCTCTATCCTAATCCCATATGCTCCTTCTTGATAATATCCTGGTTCGTTAGAAATAACCATTCCTTTATCTAGAGGTACAGTCGCTCGTGGGCTAATACTTTGTGGCCCTTCATGGACATTCAAAAAATAACCTACCCCGTGTCCTGTACCATGACCAAAATTTAATCCTTCGCTCCAAAGTGCCTGACGAGCCAATATATCAAGCTGACCGCCATGTGTCCCAATTGGAAATATGGCCGTAGCCAGAGCAATGTGCCCTTTTAATACTTGCGTATAGTGCCTTTTGAACTCAATCGGTATAACACCAAATGCTATCGTCCTTGTAATATCAGTAGTCCCATTGAGATACTGCCCGCCGCTATCACATAACAATTTAGTCTGTCCATCTATAACCTTTGACTGTCCTTCTTTGGGTCGATAATGGACGATGGCTCCATGTTCATCGGACCCAACAATGGCTGGGAAGCTGTCTCCGTAGTATCCTAATTGTTGTTTTCGACATGCACTAATTTTTTGAGCAAACTCATACTCTGTAGGTCCTTTGTCTATTTGAGATTCTAACCACATAAAGGCCTGGCAGAGAGCCACACCGTCTTGTACCATGGCATCCTCTATATGCTGTATTTCAATCAGTGATTTTGTTGCTTTTTGTCTTTTTATGTAAGAAGTTTGACTAATCCATGAATCAGGTCTAAGCTGATGATGCGTACTAATACTACACGAGGATTCATCCATAATTATTTTCCCATAGGCGATATCTGTTAGGTCATTTATGCGCTGATAGTTTTCTATATATATATTTTCACTTTCGAGGACACGCTGTACAGCCTCAGGCACTTTGCGCTCATCAATAAATAAATATGAATCCTCTAATCCAATTAACAAGTAAGCATAGAAAACTGGATTAAAATTGACATCCTTACCTCTGAGATTGAGGACCCAAGCGATTTCATCAAGTGCAGATACTAAGTACCAATCAGCTTTATGCTTAGTGATAATACGCTGCACCTCTGAGATCTTATTGATTCTGGGTACCCCTGCATATCTATTATCAAAAAGAAAGATCTTCTTTAATGGAGCACTAGGACGCCCTTGATCCCAAACATCATCGATGGAATTAAAATCTGGTATAAACCTGAATCGACTATCGGCCAATTCCTTTTTAAATGCTTTAAACCAGGATAATGAAAATAGTCGGCCATCCAACCCTATCGTGCTATTAGGATCTAAGTTGTCTTTAATCCAATATTGGTAGTGATCTTCTCTCTTTAGCTGTCGATACAAATCAATTTCCTCTAAGTTGAGTTCATTTTCTGCCTGGATAAAATATCGTGAATCCGTCCACAAACCGGCCATGTTCTGAGTAATTACAAGTGTCCCTGCGGAACCAGTAAATCCACTTAACCACTTCAAATATTCCCAGTCAGCAGACATATATTCACTCATATGAGGGTCAGAAAGTGGGACAATTGTCAGATCAATATCCAGATCCTTCATTTTGCCTCTAATTTTTTTTATTGGACCATTCATAACTTTTGGCACGTATTTTGTTGTAATTCAAAAAGTATTATATTACGAAAAAATGTAATATGTTTATGGCTTATTAACAGGGTCTTAAAACCCCCAGTTTTTAAGAACTGATTATAAATACTCATTGTTTCTATAAATCGTAAGGTATAGATATAACTTTACACAACGAAAACTACCGATGTTAAGACAAAGTCTATCACAAAAAATGATTCAAAAGCTTTCTCCTCAGCAAATCCAGCTGATGAAATTGCTTCAGATCCCCACAGCTACTTTAGACCAAAGAATTAAAGAAGAATTAGAAGCTAATCCCGCTTTGGAAGAAAGTGAAGATTACAACGAAGTCTTTGACATCAATGAGGAAGAATATCACAAAGAGGAAGAATCACAAAAAACCGAAGAAGAAAATTTTGAATTAGACGATTATCTATCAGATTACTTAGATGACGACCCCTCGCTGTATAAACTCAAAGGGGATTACTATGTAGAAGATGAAGAAAAAGCAGCTCCAGTAGCTGTAAATGTCAGCTTTCATGAGCACCTCATCCAGCAATTGGGTATGATGGAATTTGAAAGCGATACTGAGCGCATGATTGCATTTCAGATAGTAGGTAGCATTGATGAAGATGGATACTTGCGTAGAGAGCCAGACGCTATCGTTGATGATTTGCTTTTTACCCAAAATCTTGATGTCACTACTGAAGAGATAGAATCTATGCTCCTAAGAGTGCAGCGTTTAGATCCCGTGGGCATAGGCGCCAAGGATTTACAAGAGTCATTAATCATTCAGCTCAATAGTAAGTTTGAACATATAGATGACGCAACGAGGCTAAGAACCAAGAATACGGCGCTCAAAATTCTGTCAAAGTATTTTAATGAGTTTTCGAAAAAACATTATACTCGACTCAAGAGGTCCTTGGGCCTTTCAGATACAGAGCTCAAGGATGCTATCGACGAAATCTTAAAGCTCAATCCTAAACCGGCAAGTGCGTTTTCTGGATCTGCTAATGGAAAGAATGGAGTTAATCAATATATAGTACCAGACTTTACTATAATGAATCGCAACGGTGACTTAGATCTCACACTCAACAATAAAAATGCCCCTGATCTAAGAATCAGCGATCAATATGTTGATATTCTAAAGGGATTTAAAGATAATACACAAGGCCGTAGAAGCACTAAGCAAGAGAAGGAGGCTGTCATGTTTATCAAACAAAAAATAGATTCTGCCAAGTGGTTCATCGATGCCATCATCCAGCGTCAAGAGACCTTGCACAATACTATGTATACGATCATGCAATATCAAGAGGATTATTTTAGGACTGGCGATGAGAGACGCATTAGGCCTATGATACTTAAAGATATCGCAGAGGTAACTGGCTTAGATATCTCTACAGTCTCTCGAGTAGCCAATAGTAAGTTTGTACAAACCGAGTTTGGCACTAAGAGGCTCAAAGATTTTTTCTCAGAATCAATACAAACCACCTCTGGTGAAGAAGTGTCAACACTCGAAGTGAAAAATATCTTGGGTGATATAATTACAACTGAGAACAAAAGAAAGCCTCTATCTGATGAAAAGCTTAAGGATCTATTAAAAGTAAAAGGCTATAACATCGCCCGTAGAACAGTCGCCAAATACCGAGAACAACTTAATATACCTGTAGCACGATTAAGAAAAGAATTATAGGGATATCATGCTCTTCTTGGAGTGTAAAAGGACACAAGCAAAAAGCAAAAAGAAAGCAACGCTTATAGATCGCTCAAGGCTATTCTCAACTATAAAAGAAAGGCTATAGTTGACGTACAACATGATCAGCAATATTGGAAATGAAGATTTAGAGAATAGCCAAATCCCATAAAATCCAACCATTGTCAAGACAAATCCAAGCAGACCCATGCCTGATAATAAGTAGATAAATTGGCTATGTGGGTAGTTAAATATGTCTTGCCGGTTGTCCCGACGATAGAAAGCTTCACAATGATCTTTTAAATCCCCGATGCCTACTCCTAAGACAGGTTGCTTCAAAAACATTCTCGTGCCCAGCTGCAGTGAGTATATGCGCTCTGAATCAGAATAAAAACCTCCGGTTCCTTCTTGATACATTTTCCAATCATGGGTCATGTATGCTATTTTTTGATGAACCGTAGGTATGCTGACAAGCAGCCGCATCATTGCTAAGAATGCTATCAATATCACCAAATATCCCACAATCCCGATATGGCGCTTTTGGAGATAGTATATGAGCAGCCCCACTATAGATATATAGCTGATGAATAGACCTGTTCTTACCGCCATGGCGTGTAACGCTAAAAACAAAAAAAAGCTCATCCCAAATAACGAATATTGAACAGCTCTTCCTTTTTCCTCTGTGTGAGACAATCCCAAGATCAAAGAACTAATAACCCCGTATGAAAGAAACATGCTATACTTGACATGCTCCACTGGAGTGCTAATAGGGATGCCTTTCGCCAAATTATCTAATACCATCTCTCCATGCAACAAGGCCTCCAATATGACTGGCACTGCTGATACAGATAGAACAATGGCCAACCATAGGTGAAGATTAAATAGGAATCTGGCGTCAAACTTAGGAATCAATAAAAAGCAGAGGGGTAATAATCCAAATGGTAATTTGATCAACACATGGTGCTGCCACTGACTGATATTATCACTATTGACTCCTGAGAGGACCACGGCAATAAACACTAACGCCAATACCATCAAGCCATAATTCGAAGAGTGTTTTTTAGCCAAACTATAGTAGGCCACGGCTCCTAATAAGACCATTACATAACATATAGTAATCAAGGCCTTAGAATATATAATAGCCGGCACTAAGAGAAAAAGTGCAAATCCTATCATTTTATGCAGCCGTTCTGCCATTTTGCAATGATAAACAATAGTGTATACAAGTAAGAGATAACAACATTGGGCTTTCTGAGGCAATCCATATACATTTGCGGATCAAATAGAATAAAATGTCGTTAGCTGTATTTGATCAGTTGAATGAGTTACTCAGAGAAATAGAAACAACGCAGATACCTGATGCCGCAGCATTAGAACAGTTTCGCATCAAATTTCTGGGTAGCAAGAATATCTTGAAGCCATTAGGTGGGGAGATTCGCAATATTCCTGATGAACGAAAAAGAGACTTCGGCCAACTCCTCAATAAGATGAAGAGTGTCGCTCAAGACAAGTATGATCTATTGCATAGTCAACAAGTGTCTAGCCAACAAAATGAGCAATATAAAGATCTAGACCTGACTGCACCTCCTAGAGCGCTAAGAGTAGGTTCTCGTCACCCGGTCAGTCTTGTGCTTAATCGTGTGATTAACATCTTCAGCAGGTTAGGATTTGTAGTAGCTGAAGATCGTGAGATAGAGGATGATTGGCACAACTTTACAGCTATGAACACACCGGAGCATCACCCTGCTCGGGACATGCAGGATACTTTTTACTTAGAAGGAAGTACCGACAGGCTGCTAAGGACTCATACCTCCTCCGTTCAGGCCCGAGTGATGACTTCACAAAAACCACCTATAAGAATAATCGCTCCAGGCAGAGTATATCGCAACGAGACCATTTCAGCGAGGTCTCATTGTCAATTTCATCAGGTTGAAGGGTTATATATTGATAAGAATGTTTCTTTCGCAGATATGAAGCAGACCTTACTCTACTTTGCCAAAGAAATGTATGGTGCTGAGACCAAGATAAGATTGAGACCAAGCTATTTTCCATTTACAGAGCCTAGTGCAGAGATGGATGTCTGGATGGGCACTGATACAGTTGATGCTAAAAAATTGACCAAAGGCACCGGGTGGCTCGAGGTTTTAGGCTGTGGCATGGTAGATCCTAATGTATTGAGCAATTGCGATATAGATCCCGAAATATACTCTGGATTTGCCTTTGGTATCGGTATTGAAAGAACCGCTCTGCAAAATTATGGAATCAAAGACATCCGAATGCTCTTTGAGAATGACATAAGATTCTTAAAGCAATTTAAATCCGCCTTATAAGAATCATCAAGGCATATGAGCAAACCTAGCATTCCGAAAGGCACAAGAGACTTTCTTCCCAGTGATGTCGTCAAGCGTAGATATATTTTTGACACCATTGAAACGGTGTTTAAAAAATATGGCTATCTACCAATAGAGACCCCTGTGATGGAAAACCTCAGTACTCTAACCGGCAAATATGGAGAAGAAGGAGATCAGCTCCTATTTAAAGTACTTAATAACGGTAACTATCTTAAAAAAGCAGACCAACAAATACTGGACAATCGAGATTCTAGAAAACTCACCTCCTCTATATCCAAGAGAGGACTTCGATATGATCTAACGGTGCCTTTTGCACGATATGTGGTCATGCATCAAAATGATCTTTCCTTTCCATTTAAGAGATATGCGATAGAACCTGTTTGGCGAGCAGACAGACCTCAAAAAGGCCGCTATCAAGAGTTCTATCAGTGTGACGTAGACGTCGTTGGCTCTACCTCTCTGATGTACGAAGCCGAACTAGTTAAAATCTATGACGAGGTGTTTGAGACATTGGGCATTAGTGTAACCATAAAGATTAACAACAGAAAAATTTTAGAAGGGATTGCAGAAGTAGCGGGGGTTAAGGAACAATTTTCGACTATGGCAGTAGCGATAGACAAGCTTGACAAGATTGGTCCTGATAAAGTCATCATTGAGATGACAGACAAAGGTTTTTCTGATCAGGCCGCTAAATCCATTATGGATGCCCTTGAGCTCAATAGTCTATCCGATATAGAACAATATCTATTGTCAAGCGATATAGGTCAAGAAGGTGTGAGGGAGCTACGATCATTTCATGCTTACATAGATAATGTCAGTCTAACCAATGAGCTGCAACTAGATGTGACCTTGGCTCGTGGATTGAGCTATTATACAGGATGCATCTTGGAGGTAAAAGCGAATGATGTGCAGATGGGCAGCATCGGTGGAGGAGGAAGATATGATGACCTAACCAGTCAGTTTGGTTTAAAGAATATGCCTGGAGTAGGTATTTCTTTTGGTGCAGAGCGCATCTATGATGTGATGATCGAGTTAGGCTCCTTTGAAGAGGTGATTTTGGATCTTCCTAAGGCTATTATCCTCTCGTTTGACAGAGAGTCCCTGATCTATAGCTTTGAATGCGCTCAAGCATTAAGAAATGCTGGCATCAGCATTGATGTTTATCCCGATGCTGTTAAAATGAATAAACAGATGAAATATGCTAATGCCCGCAACTTTAGCTATGCGATCATCATAGGAGAACAAGAACGAGAATCTAAACAAATGACCGTGAAAAATCTGAGCACAGGAGAACAATCCTCTTTATCGATACATGAAACCATTGACCTGTTAAACGCTTAATCGTCGATGGATAGCATTGCCATAATACGTGAGACATTACTAGATCATAAGACATCAATCGTCTCTATGGTAGAGCATTATTTGCAACTCATAGAAGACACCAAGGATCTCAACATTTATGTTGAGGTTTATAGAGATGAAGCTCTCGAAAAAGCTAGATTGCTAGATCAAAAAATTAAAAGTAATCCCAATAGCCTCGGCAAACTATGTGGTGTTGTTGCCAGCATCAAGGATGTCATATGCTATAAAAATCATCAAGTTACAGCCGCATCAGGTATGCTGGAAGGGTTTGTTTCGCAGTTTACTGCTACGGCCTTACAACAAGCATTGGACGAAGATATGATCATTATCGGACGTACTAACTGTGATGAATTCGCTATGGGCTCTAGTAACGAACATAGTGTGTATGGTCCTACAAAAAATGGTGCTGACTCAAGCAAGATACCTGGAGGTTCCAGTGGTGCAGCGGCGGTATCAGTTCAGATGGATACATGTTTATTGGCCTTTGGCAGTGATACTGGAGGTTCGGTTCGGCAACCAGCAGGTTTTTGCGGCGTTTATGGCATGAAGCCCTCTTATGGTCGCATATCAAGATATGGACTTATTGCCTATGCCTCTTCTTTTGATCAAATCGGGCTCCTATCCAAAGACCTAGAGACGATCAAAGTGGCCTTATCTGTAGTGGAAGGGCATGACCCCATGGATAGCACGAGTATTAACCTTAACACTACGGATGACAAGCAAAAGCAAAGCTTCCGATTCGCCTATTTTTCAGAGGCCTTAAATCATAAGAGTCTCTCTCCAGACATCAAAAACTCGATGATTGGTACTATAGAGCAACTGAAAAAGGATGGCCATCAAGCAGAAGAGGTCTCCTTTGATCTCCTAGACTACTTAGTGCCATGTTATTATGTCCTTACTACGGCAGAAGCATCATCAAACCTCAACAGATATGATGGACTCAGATATGGCTTACAAAAAAGCACGCAATCTGATTTGACTAAATTATATGTGGAAAACAGATCTGAAGGCTTTGGAATAGAGGTTAAACGACGGATTATGATGGGTACTTTTGTACTCAGTGTTGGATATTTTGATGCCTATTACAACAAAGCACAAAAAATCAGAAGACTTATCAATGAGCGAATAGAAGCATATTTCAAAAACTATGATTTTATTTTAATGCCAACCACTCCGGATATTGCATGGTCACTAGGGGAAATTAATGACGATCCTGTCAGTATCTATTTATCTGATATTTATACTGTACTAGCC
>CAZJHC010000057.1:0-14391 GCA_964545645.1 uncultured Saprospiraceae bacterium | reverse complement strand
AGGAAGTGATCCCAACTTCCGGCCTGTAGATATGGAGATTGCACCCGACGGCTCTCTATACCTGGCCGATTGGCACAATGTATTGATAGGTCATATGCAGCACAATGCAAGAGACCCACTTAGAGACCATGTCCATGGGCGTATCTATCGTATCACGTATCCAGAGCGCTTTTTGGTCAGACCTGCATTTATCTCTGGAGCACCTCTTGATACGCTATTTCATAATCTTACCTTACCAGAATACCGCACTCGATATCGCACTCGACGAGAATTGAGAGGTCGTAAAGCAAAAGAAGTATACAACCATTTAGATCAGTGGATACAACTCTTAGATAGTGATGACCCAAAGTATGAGCATCACCTCCTCGAAGGGCTGTGGGTCTCTTGGGGCATCAATAAATTGCATCGTGGGCTACTTAATCAATTGATAAAGACATCTGATTATAGAGTCCGAGCAGCGGCCATTAGAGTCATTAGGTATATGGGGCATCAATTAGACGATCAAGAGGAACTCTTACTATATATGGCCGATGATGTAGAGGGTCGAGTTAGGTTAGAGGTGCTAATCGCTGCAAGTTGGCAATCAAAAGAAGCCGGCCTTAAGATCATAGACAAAGTAGCACGGCAACCTATGGACCAGTGGTTAAGGACCCCATATGAAAGAGCCATATCCCATCTCAACAATAGGAATAAACCTGTGATTGTCAAAGAAATCATCACACACTTAGAAGGCGACGAAAGAGAGCTCTTTATCCAAGGCAAAGAGCTCTACGAGCGAGAGTCCTATTGTAGCACTTGTCATCAACAACATGGTCAGGGCATCGCTGCAGCAGGATATCCGCCCTTGAGGCAATCTAAATGGGTTACAGAGGATACTGATAGATTGATCAAATTGACGCTCAAAGGATTATACGGCCCTATGACAGTATTAAATAGACAATACGATGGCAAGGTACCTATGACTGGATTCGAAGGATTAATGACTGATGAAGAGGTAGCTGCTGTATTGACCTATATCCGCAATACTTTTGAAAATAAGGAGTCAGCGATATATCCTGAACAAGTCGCAGCAATACGAAAAGAGATAGCAGACAAAAAAGGATTTTATGCTCCCAAAGAGCTGCTGATACAGCACCCAATGGAAAAGGACAAAGAAGGCACCCTGGACAATCTCGTACCCAACTTAAAATAAGCAGCTATGAAATACGTATCAGTCATGATCATCTTTGGGCTATTGTCATGTCAACCTCAAGTTGTAGATAGTCCATACATCCCGGACTCGGATCTATGGAACAACTATCCCGCTGCCAAGACTAAAAAAAACAAACATGTCTTGCTTATATCTGGGGACGAAGAGTATCGCTCAGAAGAAGCATTGCCACAATTAGCCAAGATTTTGAGCCAGCAGCACGGCATAGATTGTACGGTTCTCTTTGCCCAAGATCCAGAGCACCCTTCGATTATTGACCCTAATTACAGTTCCAATATCCCTGGCTTGGAGCATCTCAAAAGTACAGACTTGATGATTCTATTCACAAGATTTAGATCATTGCCCGCAGCGCAGATGAGTCATATCAATCAATATCTCAAACGAGGAAAACCGGTGCTGGCCATCCGGACTGCTACACATGCATTTAACTATGCCGATAGTACTCATCAATACGCTCATTATGGATGGAATTATGATGGATCTAAAAGCGATTGGGCTATGGGGTTTGGTAAAAGAATATTGGGAGAGACTTGGTATACGCATCATGGACATCATAAGCACCAGAGCACCCGAGGAATCTTGAACCCCGAGCTTGCGGACCATCCAATCCTTAGAGGTATATCAGATCAGTCCATCTGGGGATCCACTGATGTCTATGGCATCAGGATGCCGCTAGGCGATGAGGCCGTAACCCTACTCTATGGACAGAGTATAGATAGATCTGGGGAATATGATGAGACTGATATCCTCTACGGCATGAGAGAATCAGATACTACCCTATCCACAGAGACCTATGCAAATAATAATACTATCTCATATAATCCTAATACCGAGATGCCTCCAATCGCTTGGCTCAATAGTTATCAATTAGATGGTGGGGTGAAAGGAACTTCCTTTACCTCTACTATAGGGTCTTCAACTGATCTATTGGATACAGAGGTGAGGCGGCTCTTGATCAATGCGACTTATCATTTGCTCGATCTCGAGGTTCCTAATATGGCCGAGGTTAGGCTGATGGGTAATTATAGTCCTAGTGCATATCAGTTTCACAGTAATGAGTACTGGGATGAGAAAGGATTAAAGGTTGATGAAGCAAGATGATACTAAATCTATTTTCAGCTCGTAGTTTTTGTCTAATGTCTCTAAAGACTGTATCAGTGGAGGTACTCTTTTATACTGGAAGCTAACGATCAATGATACGAAGAGGAGCGAAAAACCATTATACGTGGAGTTGATTGAAGTAAATCATCAATAAATTATTCCACAACATCAATCTGATTTTCATCAATCAGTGACCCCAGTTCACTTCTTTTATAAATATTCAATCTAAATGGCTCGCTCATCTTTAGTTTTTATTATAAAAAACTATTGCACACTATTTCACATACTCCTTTTATAATCACATTATCCTAGCCCTTACCAGCGATATATGCCTCTGTCATTCGGGTGGCGAGCTCTCGAGCGATACGGTGTCGCTCTTTTGGAGAGTGCGTGGTGTTAAACACAATGCTGAATACTACTTGATCCCCCAATCTCCAGAAGCATTTGGCTCCTGCGTCACTATAGGCACCATCATCTCCTATACCTGCAAAATCTTCAAAAACAATCGGATTAGCATCCATGCCTTGCTCTCCTGAGGTTTTCTTAGACTCTATAAATTTGATGATATAGTCCGGAAACTCATCCTCTAGAGGATTGCGAAGACATTGAAGCAGTATACCTGTATTGGCCATATCAAAATCCTCCCACTTGAAAAAACATGAACTGTTGGGAGGATTGACTCCATCAGGCGTACTATCCGTTATGTCTATCTGATTGGGCTCTAACTCTAATATCTCAGCTAACTCATCCATGGACACAAGGGTACAAGCATTTGCGACGATAGTGCCTCCTCTATTGTCAATTATCTCCTGGACATTGAGGCCCACTCCTACCGCTCGGCTAGCTGTGGTTTGAGACCCTGAGTTACATCCTGTATGGCCCCATAGTACGAGACAGAGCATCACAGCCATTAAAGCAAAACGATTTATTCTACAATATTTAGATAAGTCTAAATTATTTTTTAAATAAATAAAATTCATGTGTTTCTACTTTATTTTTTAGATCAGCCCAAGGACCATCAAAATAGGCCTTTACTTGTTTTTTAACCTCCGTCAATCGATCTTGAGCTTTAGTCATTGCGATTAGAGCATTTTCCTGAGGTTCACCCATCGACGATCCTACATACCTACGAGCTGTACGCATGAATGCATTAAGATTATTAGGATTTCGTTGTATGCCTTTTAATCCTTCTTTATCCATAAAGAGCCCTTCTAATTCTTCTATGCTCTTATGATGTTCTTTAGAGATTGTCTCCCATTCTTTCTTGGTGGTATCTTGTATCGTTCCTACCAGCGCATCGACAATTTTGAGTGTCTTGTTGGCCTCTTTTAGTTGTTCGAAAAGATCTGAGGCCTCATCGACCATCACTTCATAACTATCCATAGATGCCTGAAGTTCTGCGATCTGCGCAGTGGAAATGTCTACACGAGGATCCATCTGAACATTAATGGTGGCTTGTCGCACGTGGTCCTTATAGGTAGCTATAATCGTATAGTCGCCAGGCAACACTCTCATACCACCAGGAGCGTCAGCGTCAGGCTTGATCGGTCGTCGACTTGGGTAACTAACGCCATCTTTTTGGAGATTCCAAGTGATCCGCTGCAATCCTTTCTCTTTGCTCACAGGCCTGCTAAACATCCTGATGGTATCGCCATCGCTATCGACGATAGCGATCTGGATCTTCTCTTTTTTCTCCTTGCCACTTTTCTTTTCTTTCTTAGTCTCGGATTGGTCGCTCTGATTAGGGTTAATCCATATAGATATAGCTGGATTGGTAGACTTGTTGTCACCCAAGAACTCTCCTTGACCATAAAATCTAATACCTTGATAAGATCTCATCTGGCCCAGATATGCTGGGCTGACAGACACAAGGTCAAAATCCTGTTGGGTATAATCCTCCGAGGCCAGAGCTCTAAAGGTGCCGATATCATCAACTACCCAAAATGCACGCCCAAATGTGCCTAACACAAGATCATCAAACCGCTCTTGGATCGCCATATCTCGGATCTGAACACTAGGTAAACCTTTGTCAAAATGTCTCCAATGCCCTCCACCATCAGTAGAGATGTACAGCCCGACATCTGTACCCAAAAACAATAATTGAGGATTCTTTTTGTCCTGAATAAAAGAAGTAGTAAACCCTGCAACATCACGATCATCAACGACTCTACGCCATGTCTGACCATAATTAGTCGTATGATATAAATAAGCAGACCAGTCATTCTGTCGATAGTTGTTGACGACAACCCATGCCTCAGCGGCATTACTATGTCCAGCTTTTATCTGAGGTATCCATCCGGCATCCGGAGCTCCCGGCAGCCTAGCATATACATCTGTCCAACTTGCTCCACCATCTCTGGTGACATGCAGCCTGCCATCATCGGAGCCTGCCCAGATAACTTGATCATCGTGAGCACTTGGAGCTATAGCGATGAGGCATGTATTATTCTCAGCATTGGTTGCATCAATGGTCAACCCACCGCTGATATGTTGTTTTTGCTTGGTCGTATCGTTAGTCGTTAGGTCTGGAGAGATTATCTGCCACGACTGACCACAGTCATCACTGTAGTGTACAAACTGACTACCATAGTATAATCCACAGCTCGTATTGGGCTTGAGCGCCAAAGGTGCATTCCAATTATACCTAAGTGTAACAGAATCAGGATGATTGGGTTTGAGAAATTGTGAACGTCCGGTCTCCTTATCTACGAGCCCTATATTGCCGCCTTGTGACATGGCATAAACATACCTATTATCATCAGGTTTAGGAGCCACATCAAAGCCATCTCCAAAATATACCTCTTGCCAGTCATGGTTGGTGATGCCCCCTCTTTTGAGGACGAATGCTGGCCCTACCCAAGAACCATTGTCCTGCATGCCACCGTAGACATTATAGGGAAAATCATCATCGACATTGACATGATAGAACTGCCCCACAGGAAGGTTATTGACAAATCTCCATGTCTCCCCTTGATCATATGTAAAGTTTAACCCTCCATCATTGCCGTTAATGATAAAATCTGGATCTGTCGGCGATATCCATAATGCATGGTGATCTGGATGGACACTGTTACCATAATCAGCTATTACCTTAAAAGTCTTACCTCCATCCTCGCTCTTGGATAGATAGGACCACAAGGAATAAATCCGATTTTCATTAAGGGGATCAACATATATCTCCGAATAGTAAAACGGGCGATTGCCCATGTTCTCATGGGCTCCAACTTTGTGCCATTTGCCCCCTCCGTCAACTGATTTATACAGAGCATTTTCTTTTGCTTCGACTATAGCATATATCACCTCGGACATAGATGGTGCAATGGCCAACCCTACTCTACCAAGATCTCCTGCTGGCAATCCGTCGTCTTCGCCCATCTTCTTCCACGTCTCACCTCCATCCATAGTAATATGAATCCCAGAGCCCTCACCTCCAGAATTGAAAAATGCCGGTGTTCTCTCAAACTCCCACATAGCGGCGATAATCTTATTGGGATTATCAGGATCCATGACTAGGTCGGCAATTCCTGTTTTATCATTGGCATATAATATCTGAGACCAGTTATCTCCGCCGTCAGTAGATTTGTATACGCCACGATCTTTTGATGCCCCCCAGGCGACTCCTTGAGCTCCGACATATACTACATCAGAGTTTTGATGATCTATCAATATGCGGTGTATTACCTTGGTTTTGGTCAACCCTTTAAATATCCAAGTCTTGCCCCCATCAATAGATTTATATACTCCTGCGCCACTATTCTGACTATTGCGAGGATTGCCTTCGCCAGTACCTACCCATATCTCGTCAGGGTTCTTTTGATTAATCTTAAGAGCACCAATCGACAAGGTATTTTGTTCGTCAAATATTGGTTCCCAATGGATCCCTCCATTATTAGAGTACCATACTCCTCCCGATGCCGTGCCGATATATATGTTTGATGGATCATCATTAACAACATCTATAGCTGTTACTCTACCACTCATACCAGCTGGTCCTATATTGCGTGGATTAATTTGCTCAAAGTGTTCAAAACTATTCTCTTGACCTATGCTGATCATGGTACTCGCAAGAAGAATAAATACGATCCAATTGAATTTTGACAATATCATGACTATTAAATGTTAGCAATTATCTAATAAAAAGTCGTCCAATATAGTTGTTACTTATCAACTAAGTAAGAACAGTTCAATCAACTTATGTTATAGTCTGCTGATTTAGTAGAAGTATCTCGTCTGAATCATTAATTTTGTATTTGATGCATTTTTTATATCCTACTTTTCTTTGGGCATTAGGAGCTTTGGCTATCCCTATCATTATTCATCTTTTTCATTTCCGACGATTTAAAAAGGTCTACTTTACTAATGTCCACCTGCTCAAGGAGCTCAAGGAAGAGACCAGTACTCGTAGTCGTCTCCGTAATATCGTCATACTACTCACACGACTGTTGGCTCTAGCACTATTAGTTCTGGCTTTTGCCCAGCCTATCCTCAGTGATACAGCCAAGCAACAAAAAAAGAATCACGTTGTCACTGTTATATTGGACAATAGTTTTTCAATGAATGCCCTTAAGTCTGAGGTGCCTCTATTGACTCGGGCCAAGGATCAAGCTGAGACCATTGTGCAATCCTATGGAGAGACAGACCAATATCTACTGATCACACCAGATCTTAGTACCAAACATCTAAGATTGGTAGATCAAAAAACAGTTCTTGATTTCATCCAGGAGCTCAGATCAACCGCATCGGTTACAAGCCTGGAAGAACTCACATCGGTAGCACATCGCATCATACCTCGTGACGAGCAGATCCAGAAGGAGATTTATATTTTATCTGATTTTCAGCAGAACATATCCTCCTATAAGGAAACAATAGATAGTAGTTATAGTGTAAATCTCCTACCTCTAAGGGCGGTCCAAGAAAATAACGTTGCGATCGTCTCAGCGAGATTTGACGCTCCTGTACCAATGATCAATGTGGTCAATAAACTGCTCGTAGACATACAAAACTTTAGCAACAGCGAACAAGCGGTACAGCTCAGCATGAACTATCAAGGTCAAAATAGACCACAAGGAGTAGCTCAAATAGCTCCTAATAGTAGCGTTACAGATACGATCAACATATTATTGGATCGTGCCGGCTGGCATAAAGTAGAACTAAGAATCGAGGACTATCCAGTCACTTTTGACGATCAGCTTTTTGTGGCTTTTAACATCAAGCCAGACTATAACATCCTAAGCATTTATGATCAAAGGATCAATACTTATGTAGACAAAGCATTTAGTGCATCTGACAATTATAGTATACAGCAGCAATCACTGGCTCAACTAAAATATGATCAGTTTAGTCGTCAAGATCTTATAATTCTTGATGATCTACGCAGTATCGGATCGGGGCTCAATGCAGAACTGATTAAATACGTCAATGATGGTGGGAATCTTTTGGTTTTTCCATCTGCATCAGGAGACATAACCGAGTTCAACAGACTCCTGAGCGGCCTCGGCGCTGACAGGTTAGCATCTCTCGATACTGAAGAAAAGCAGGTCAGCAGGATCAATATGGATGAATTCATATTTAATGATGTGTTCGAATCAAGACGAAGAAATATGCGACTCCCTCTAGTTAAGTCCCACTATAGAGTCACTAATAATCCACGTGCAATCAAGGAGTCTATCCTAACTTATAGAGATGGATCAGACTATCTAACTAAATATAATCATGGCAAGGGACAATTGTTTTTATGTGTGGCTCCTCTTGATGTAGAAGCCAATGAACTTGTTACCAATGCAGAGATATTCATCCCATTACTATATAAGATGGCTATATCCACGTCGTCACAGGAATCACTATATTATACCATCAGTGACAACGAGATCATCCCTGTTGCTAATATTGGAAATGCTGGTCAAGGGAACTATGTCGTAACTGGCCCAAGCGAATTTATCCCAAATATTATTGCTAACAACAATCAATCGATCATAGATGTCAGAGACCAAGTAAGCTCCTCAGGATTTTATAATCTTGATCTGGAAGAGCGGACGATCATGCCGATTGCCTTTAATTATAGCAGAACTGAGTCTGATATGACCTATAGTGATATGAATCAAGTAAGAGTTGACATGGGCGACCATGTCAAAATAGTAGGAGATACTGCTATGGCTAGTCTATCGTCATATATCAATACTAAGAATAGTGGTGTTCAGCTCTGGCGATGGTGCTTGATACTGGCCCTCGTGTTTTTACTAATCGAAACGATATTGTTGAGGACCTGGAAACAATCTTGATATGTCAATATTATTGAAACAAGCTCTTGTATATGATGGCAGCTCAGAACATCACCTCCAGAAGGTAGACATATTGATACATGATGGTCTTATAGAGCGGATATCAGATACGATCAATCCCAGTCAGGACTGTAGGGTGATCTCAGGTGATCATCTCTGCGTCTCTCCGGGATGGCTCGATGTAGGAGCATTTAATGGTGAACCTGGTTATGAATCCTTAGAAACGCTCCATAGCCTCAAGAGTGCAGCAGCAGTAGGCGGTTTCACGTATATGGCTCCCTTACCTAATACAACCCCAGCTGTCGACAACAAGGCTCAAATCAAATTCTTACAAAATAGTAATACTTCTGCAGTCACTGAGATCATCCCAATAGGATGTGCCACTCAAGGAAGTAAAGGAAAGATTGTCGCTGAGATGATCGATATGAATCAGGCTGGAGCTATAGCATTTACAGATGGCCCTAACAACAGCATAGATCGAGGGCAACTTGTCAGAATATTAGAATATCTTAAGAGAATCGACGGCACCTATATACACTACTTAAAACATAATACGCTGGCAACTAATGGTGTGATGAATGAAGGTGCCAAAAGTATATCCATGGGCGTAGCAGGACTACCTAAAGTGGAAGAACTCCTTGAGTCCAATGCAGCCATAGAATTGGCCAGTTATGTAGATCACCCAATTAATATTCATAACATTAGCTGTCCAGAGATAGCTCAGCGACATCAAAGTAGTCAGATAAAGTACTCAGTACCATTCATGAATCTGATCTGTAGTGATGACAACCTTGAAGGTTTTAAAACTGCCTATAAAGTACTGCCCCCTCTAAGAACAAAGCAGGACCTGTCAGATTTGCTCCAATTGATCAATCAAGGCGTTATACAATGCATCAATAGCAATCACCGACCTGTGTTAGAAGAAAATAAGGACCGAGAATTTGGAATGGCCGACTTTGGTGCTATAGGATTGAGCAAATGCTTTGCAGCTCTCAACACCTTGGCACCAGCACTATCGCTCGAAAAGGTTATCTCTTGCCTATCTCAGGGTTCTTATAACTATCTCAATGTAAGTGTGCCTCATATCAACATCGGGCAAAAAGCAGTTCTAACCATCTTTGATCCTAACCAGGATTGCTCTATAACCACTACTCCTTCGATTTGCAATAATGATCCCTTCAGTCAGATAAAACTTAAAGGTCAAGTCAAAGGAGTTATAAATGGTATAAAATCCAATTTTTTTTAATACTTTTTGCTCAGAATAAAAACTTAAACAACTACTAAAATGGGAAATCACGCAGTTAAGTATGGATTATATTATGGTGCAGCATCTATTGTAGTATCTCTTTTGTTTTGGCTGGCAATGCCAGATATGATCTTTAACATAGGCATAAGCTTTGCCGTGAGTATTATTGTCCCTCTAATATTCATGTTTTTGGCTATACGGGACACAAAGAATGAGCAAGAAGGCTTCATTTCGTTTGGCGAATGTCTCAAAGCATCTTTTCTAACATATATAATTGGTAGTCTCATTGGAGTCATTTTCTCTTTTGTACTCATGAACTATTTAGATCCTTCACTACTTGACTTGCAGAAAGAGGCTGCTATTGAGGCGGCTGAAAGTATGTCCAGTATGTTAGGAGCACCAGAAGAAGCAATGGAAGAAATGAGAGAACAAATGGAAGAACAGGATCTGGATACCTTCACCGTTGGTCAAGCTATGATCGGATGGTTAGGAGGATTGGTTTTTCCAGGATTAATCTTGGCTCTAATCATGTCTGGAGTTCTAAAAAAGAACATGTAACGCTATACATTAAGAAAAACACTAATATATGCCCGAATAAGTGCTACTTTTGTTCGGGCATTTTTAATGTATCGAGTCATGGATATATCCTTAGTCATACCGGTCTATAACGAAGAAGAATCACTATCCCCATTGGTTGAATGGATCAAGAGAGTGATGGATCAGCAAAGGTTATCTTATGAGATTATATTCATTGATGATGGCAGTCGAGATCGCAGCTGGGAGGTCATCAATGAGCTCAAAGAAAATATGTCAGACATTATCCATGGTATCAAATTCAGAAGAAATTATGGAAAATCCGCAGCTCTAAATGTTGGTTTTGATCATGCCAAAGGAGCAGTGGTGATTACTATGGACGCTGATATGCAAGATAGTCCTGATGAGATACCTGAACTGTATAAGATGATCCATGATAATGGACATGATATGGTATCAGGATGGAAGAAAAAACGTCATGACCCATTGACCAAGACAATACCCAGCAAGCTATTTAATGCTGTAGCCCGTAAGGCAAGCGGCATACAGCTCCATGACTTTAATTGTGGCCTCAAGGCATATAAGAATGAGGTGGTTAAAGATGTAAATGTCTATGGAGATATGCACAGATGGATCCCTGTCCTTGCCAAGTGGGAAGGATATGATGACATCGTTGAAAAAGTTGTAGAACATCGCAAAAGAGAATTTGGCGTAAGTAAGTTTGGCGCCAAGAGGCTTATCAGTGGTTTCCTCGATCTATTGACCATCTTTTTCGTAGGTAAGTTTAATAAGCAACCTATGCACTTTTTTGGCACATGGGGAATATCCTTTTTATTTGCAGGATTTTTAGTGTTGAGCTATTTATCTATGTCAAAACTGATTTACCATCAGTCGGGGATTCAAGATCGACCATTATTCTTTTTTGGGATCTTGATATTGATCATAGGAACACAACTATTCTTGACCGGCTTCTTGGCTGAACTTGTAATCAATAGTAAGACAAAAGAGAACAACTATAATATCGAAAAAATCGTTTAGAGTTAAGCGATTTATCATCGAATCAGTTATAGTTATAAAATCATATATCATGAGGATCATCATTTTTTTATTCGCAGCTACGCTCTATTCATCTTGTGGGGACTCGGAGGAGCCTGGACCAATAACAGGTTGTGTTGCCTTTGATGAGCGGCAATGTGATGGTAATGATTGGCTAACAGACGATGTTGATGTCACAGATATAGTCCAAAAAATTAATGCGCTGAGGCTGTATCTTGACAATATGTCTATAGGCACAGTATCGATAAGTGCCGACCCTAACTATCATGAAGCGGTCTGTGAGGCCTGCTTTATATGTCCAGAGGGTACGAGATACTTTATGGAAATCGATACTTCATTTGGCAGAGCCATTGGTCAGCTCAATCTACTCAATCTACAGCAAGTTCCTTGCAACTAATATCAAAGCTCGTCGCCAAAAACTTGTTATTGACTAATTATATGTTGTATTTCGCAGCTGTCTTACAGAGATAATCCATGTACAGCATTAAAGAAATATACTACACCATCCAAGGAGAAGGAGTACATACAGGCCAAGCAGCGGTTTTTTGTAGATTTTCTGGGTGTAATCTCTGGTCTGGATTAGAAAAGGATCGGAAACAGGCCATCTGCAAGTTTTGTGATACCAACTTTTGGGGAACAGACGGTATCAATGGTGGCAAGTATGATGCTCGATCATTGGCACAATTCTGCAAGACTCTTTGGCCGAGTGAATCAAATTCTAAACCATTCATTGTATGTACAGGAGGCGAGCCACTATTGCAGCTTGATACTGATTTAGTCGATGAGCTCCATAACGAAGGTTTTTTTGTAGCCGTAGAAACAAACGGTACCGTAACTCCTCCAGCAGGGCTTGATTGGATATGTGTTAGTCCCAAGGCCAAGACTGATATTGTCATTCGCACAGGAGACGAATTAAAATTAGTCTATCCCCAGAAAGAAAATAATCCAGAAGATTATATCAATATGGATTTTCAGTTTTTCTCCTTACAGCCATTAGATGATGAGCACCAACATGTACATATTAAGGAGTGTATCGACTACGTACAATCTCATCCCAAATGGACTCTTAGTTTGCAAACTCATAAATACTTAGGCATCGACTGATGGTGCATATGACTGAGCCTTCTCTATCAGAGATAGGTATCCATCGCTCTGACTCAGCAAAGATTTGTTTCCTACTAAAATAAATTGCTCTCGAGTTCTGGTAAAAGCTACATTAAGCTTTCTATCTATCCCATCATCAGATAAGGACTGTAGACTCCTCAATTGGTATGAATAGTTCATACAAGTGGATAAGATGATAATATCCCGAGCACTCCCTTGGTACCTCTCAACCGTATCTATAGAGATCAAATCAATATAATCTGTTGATAACTTGCTCAGCTCCGCTCTGATGCACGCTATCTGCGCTCGATATGGAGTGATAATCCCAATAGTATCGCTGGTGATCTCCTTGTCACTGTCTTGATAATAGTTCACTAAATCTCTAACGATCATCGCACATGCATCTGCCTCGTGTCGATTGACTTTGATAGTGCTACCATCTATGTCTGCCTCTGTATCGAGATATATTAATCTATGTGCACCCAGTTGCATATTAGATTGACCTAAACTCGCAATCAGTCTATCCATCCCAGGCAATACCTCCAAAGACCCATTATAAAAATGGGTATTGGCAAAGTCCATCAACTCCTGATGCATTCGACCTTGATACTTCAGTTGACCATATGCGTGCTGCCACCCGTTCAGCTGCACTTGGCTATACATCCTTTCGAAGAGGGAGTTTCTAAAATTAGTTACACCAATATCCCGCAATGGCGGATGTGATAGTATAGATGACCTATTGGCTTGTTGGGTTACTGCTGGTAATTGTCGGTGATCTCCAATTAAAACAAACTTCTTAAATCGCCCAAGCAAACCAATGAGTTGTGCCTCAAGTATCTGAGAGGCTTCGTCTATAATAACGATGTCAAACTCTAACAATTCAAACAGATCAGTTTTCCCCAAAACAGATGCCAAGGTACCCGTATAGAGCAGACACTCATTGAGAACTGTAGTTACATCTTGTCGATTACTACAGGTGCTGAGCTTATGATTTAGTAATTTTTCACGATACGCATTCGCCGTGCTATAACGAGATCCTATCCTTATATAATCTGTTGAATCTACATGACTTTCAATCGCATGACAGATTTCATCCACAGCTCTATTGGTATAGGCTAGGTACAGGACACGCTCTTGCGTATGTTCTATATAATACTTGGCGAGATTCCTTATGACTATACTGGTTTTGCCAGTACCTGGAGGCCCCCAAAGGAGGTAATAGTCTGAAGCATTGATGATTTCTTTAAATAGATCATTCTGCTGTTGGGTCATCTCCTCTATATAATCTATGCCTATTGAAGAGGGTGATGATGGTGGTCTTTGCATTAATAATAGATCTCGATAAGTCTTAGGGTGAGAGGCAAACTCTAAGACATTACGAGTCATAGCTGTGTATCCATTGTCTAACTTGTCATGCTCAATATGCCAATGATCATATACTTGAAAAATCTTGCTATTCTTTTGGCGACTTCTTAATCTAACGCAGACTCCCTGGGCAGTCATATCTACTATGGTACTCTTGAATACTTGCTCCTTTAAAATGTCAGCAAAAGCTCCTTGGACGGGATACAAAATACAGAGGTCTCCCACTCTAAAATTGTGCAATGGTGCCGTCAGCGTTGTAAAGTCAAAATAAATCAATGGATCAGGCTCCTGACAATAGTTTTTGACTATTTGAAGGTGGTTGATGATGTTGAACTGCTCGATCTTCTGAGTGACGCTATTCCTCCATAGTGCTGAGAGGCCTTGATGATGATTGCTACCAGATCCACCTACCCTGCTCAGGTAGCGCTCATTAGCAATAAATTTTACTAATTCTTGTAAGTAGAGGCATTCATAATCCATCAACCCCTCTATTATAT
>CAZJHC010000056.1:0-14457 GCA_964545645.1 uncultured Saprospiraceae bacterium | reverse complement strand
CCCTAGGATATCGCTCTATTAGTTTGAGATAATAGGACATGCCTTGTTGCACTCGGGTTTGTTGTAGCACTATCTCAGATATCCAGATCTTGTATGGGTCTTTGGTTTCCTTCCACGGCAGTTTTCTTTCTATGCCTTCGTGCCACCGGAGGAGTCGCTCAGAGATAATATGCTGCATTAGACTATTATAGCGCTTTTAGTAACATCCATAAACGTAGTCCCGAAAATTAGATTCAACATAATAATCAGAAAACTTAAGAATGATGTTTTTAAAGAGACGTTATTTCCGTGGGAGGAACTCTTTGTTTCCAATAAAAAAGAGATACAAAAACTGTATCTCTTTTTATGCTATTCTAGACGAGTGTTTTTTGTTTCTTAAGCTGACAACTTACTTCTGATGGTACTGTAATTACCATACTGTCCCATGATTGTTTTTTTCAACTCTTTGCGAGCGAAGAAAATCCTACTCTTTACCGTTCCCAATGGTAACTCAAGCTTGTCGGCAATCTCTTGATACTTATATCCTACGTAATGCATCTCGAAAGGTATGCGTATAGAGCTTTCTAAATCTTTAATCATTTTGTTTAGTTCCTCCATCTGAATATTGGTGCCTGCACCGTTACTCACTATCGTGCTACTTGAGTTGATAAAATACAGATTATCTGTAGTATCTACAATTGTATTCGCCTTAGACTTCTTACGATAGTTATTGATAAAGATGTTCTTCATGATCGTGAATAACCATGCCTTGAGATTCGTTCCAGCTCTAAACTTATCTCTATTGGTCATCGCTCTAAATGCCGTCTCCTGATAGAGATCTTTAGCCTCCTCGTTATCCTTGGTAAGATTGTATGCAAACGATTTAAGAGAAGGTGTTAATGAATCAAATTTTTCATTAAAATCTACTTTATTCATTGTATCCATCGTGACTAAACTTTTGTTGAGTCTAAGGTATGGTTATGTTTAACAAAAACAAAATTATACTTGAACAATGTTTAAACATCAATTGCTCAACAATCCTTGAAATGATATATATAGCTGATTATCAATAAATTATGAAATGTGAAGAAACCGTTAATTTTCAATGTTTATTGAAAACTAACTATTTTTGAGCTTTTTGAAATAGGTAAATAGATATCAGAAAGAACAAAATATTGGGCACCCAAACCCCAATTAATGACGGGATATTAAGGTTGCTTGCAAAAGTTTCTGAAAACTTAGATAATACAACATAAGATGCTCCAAGGGCTACTCCTATAGCTAAGTGCATCCCTAAACCTCCCCGTATCTTCTTGGTGCCTATTGACGCTCCTATCAACGTTAGGATAATAATTGTAAACGGGCCCGCTGTTCGCTTGTAGGATTCTATTGTATATCTCTTAGTATTATCAAGGCCTCTTACCTTCTCATAGGCAATATATTCATGGAGCTCAGGAGTACTCATTATCTCCATTTGCTTGCTATGTCTGATAAAATCTCCTGGTTTTATATTTATAGAAGTATCAATTTCCTCATTCTTGCCTACAATCAAGCTTTCCTCTAGATCATCAAAGGATCTCATTTCATAACTTTTAGCTCGCCATTTATCTGTCTCTGAGATATAGCTTAGTTTATTGGCCCGAAACCATGAGATTAGTTTTCCTTCATTATCAAATTTTTCTAACCTAAACTTGCTGAGCGAAGAGTCCTGCTTATTATAATATCGACAGTATATCTTGTGATGACCGTCAAGGTAAAACTGGATATCATTGCTAAGGACTTTTTTGATAGAGCGACTAATATATTTGCTCTTGAATTCATTGAGATGATACGTACTCTTTGGGATAACATAGTTTTCACCGATCCAATGCAGCCCTGCCACTAGTACCGCTGCGATAAACATCGGTCTAAGGATCCTCATATAATTCATGCCAGCAGAGAGCATGGCGATTATCTCAGAATCTCTTGCCATCCGAGACGTAAAAAAAATAACTGATAAAAAAGCAAAGAGTGGCCAAAGCTCTCCATTAAGCCATGGTATAAAATGAAGGTAGTAATCAAGTGCCACCTCCTTGATGCTAAGGTCATTAGAAATAAACTTGCCAATGCGCTCACTGACATCCATAGCCACAGAGACCATAGAAATCATGACAATCGTATAGAGGAATGTCACTAAATACTTCTTGATGATATATCTGTCAAGCTTCTTGATCATGAACCACAAAGTTCTAACAATTTTTTCCTCAGATTGAGACTTCTTCCTTTTGTTTCGCTATAAGTCATATATATCTATTTGTTCCTAAGTATTCAACCAGCATAATTTTGACTTATTTTGCCTGATATCCTGATGATATGGGGTTATAAATACATGGTACACAAAGCTACATCAAAGTCGTATGCAAGGTTTTGCTCAGAGCATAAAGCAGACCTACCATTATTTTATCAACCCTGGTATCTAGACGCCAGTTGTGGCCACATGCAATGGCAAGCATTGATATATCAAGACAATAATCAAACTCCTTTGGCGATTTGGCCTTACTATGTCAAGAACAAGTATGGCATAAAATACATCACAATGCCCATGTTGACTCCTTATATGGGGCCATGGATAATACCTCCTAAACAGCAGCTCAAAAGAACCTCTCATTATCGAAGACAGCATAAGATCATATCAGCGTTAACAGATCATCTACCCAGAACTACCTTGAGTCTTATCCATGCTCACCCAGATATGACAGACCTGATTGCTATCCATTGGAAGGGATTCAAAGAACAAAAGAGATATACTTATAGACTTGCTTTAAAGGATCAGGAGGTCCTCTGGCGTGGAGTTGATAGCAAACAAAAAAACATTATACGCAATGCGGAGAACCATCTTAAGGTCACTCAATCTTCGGATATCAATATGTTTTATAGTCTCAACCAAAAAAGCTTTGAGAGACAACAACTTTCGACCCCGTACACCAAGGAAGATCTTAAGCGATTGGATCATGCCTTAGAATTAAATAGTCAACGAATTATACTGGTGGCCTTAGACTCTGATGGAGCTATACATGGTTCGATTTATCTTACCTTCGACGATCATACGGTCTATCTTTTAGCTATAGGAAGTGATCCTCAGTATAGGCATAAAGGCAGTATTCCTCTATTGATCTGGACAGCCCTAAGACAATTCTCTCAGACACATAAAGTTTTTGACTTTGAAGGGAGCATGCTCCCTTCAATTGAGTCTTTTTTTAGATCTTTTGGAGGGGAGTTAACACCATATAGTCGACTATCAACAGTTAAGAACTCAATGTGGGAACTGATTTTAAAAATGAGCGGCAAATATGACTAAAAGAGTCTTAATCATCGCCCCAATCGATTTCAATGACTGTAACAATGAAGGAGTAATACAAAAACTCATAGGTCAACAACAAGGGTTTAATAAGTTAGGGTATCAAGTTGATATGGTTTATAACAAGGGCAACACCATCTATAAGAATAGCGAAGCGATGGTCATAACCAAGAGGTCCTATAATCGATTTCGATATTATTGGTACCAAGACATAAAGAAGCTGGTCTCGTTCGAACAATATGTTTTCTTATGGATACGATATAGCATAAGTACCCCATCCTTCATTAGCTTTCTTGCTCGGGGGCGACATGTTCATCCCAAACTAAAAGTAATCTTAGATATGCCGACATATCCGTATGCTGATGAATGGGCAGGCATCAGAGGAAGAATAGCATTGTCAATGGATTCTATGTATCGATCTAAGTTGATCCGATATGTGGATAGAATAGCTCATAGCGGGCCCGAAAAAAATATCTGGCAGATACCAACGACAACGATGACCAATGGGGTCCTTACAAGTCAAGAGATCCTTGGTCGACCGATAGATACTGAGACCATTCATCTTTTGGCTGTAGGCAAGTGGCGATATTGGCATGGCTTAGATAGATTAGTCAATACAGCTGACTTTAAATCTGCCAATATGGTGCTCCATATAGTTGGTGAAGGCTCCGCCCTTGTAGATCTCAATAACAACATAAGCCAAGAACAAAAGGAGTATGTTATATACCATGGATCCATGATTGGTGCCAAGTTAATCCGTCTCGCTGAGCAGTGTCATATGGCTATTGGAACCTTAGGGCTACATCGTAAAAGAGTGACCGTCAATTCGTCTCTCAAGCATAGAGACTATTGTGCGAAAGGTCTCCCTTTTGTTTATGCTGGTACTGATCCAGATTTTGACGATCAACCCTTTGTCCTCAGGATAACATCTGATGAGAGCCCTCTCCATTTGGATACATTGCGATCTTTTTACCTTAACCTTGACCTTAAAAAAATGGGCTCTAAAATGAAAGCCTACTCAGAGCAACATCTGTGTTGGTCTAATAAAATAGCTCCAGTGCTCTCTGCTGTCATGAACACCTGACAGGTTAAAAAGGCTCTACAACTGACATTATGACTGCTATATCGCTATGGCAGAGATATTGTGACGTATAAGTATAGAAGAAAAATACTTTATCATGAGTACAGATAAATTAGAGAAAGAAAAGGGCCAAAAAGAGGAAACTAAAAAATCAAAGAAAAGGGGTCGGTTATCTAAAACAGATAAGTTGGAAGAGAAGATTGTTGATCTTGAAGCCGATGTAGCAGAAGCTAAGGACAAGTATATCCGTCTCTATGCAGAGTTCGATAATTATAAAAAGAGAACTGTCAAAGAGCGTCTAGATCTTATCAATACTGCAGGCAGAGATACGATTTCTTCTTTGCTGCCAGTTATAGATGATTTTGATAGAGCAAAGAAAAGTGCCGATGACGACAGCACCAATGAGGTCTTCACGGAAGGTGTCTCATTAGTCTATAATAAGTTTAAGGGATTGCTCGAATCCAAAGGAGTCAAAGAAATGGTTAGCACAGGGGAGTCCTTTGATCCAGAATTACACGAAGCAATAACCGAGATTCCGGCACCTACGGATGAGATGAAAGGAAAAATAATCGATACGATAGAGAAAGGTTATATGCTCAATGATAAAATTATCCGTCACGCTAAGGTCGTAGTCGGCAAATAAAAGAACATGGCAAAAAGAGACTATTATGATGTGCTCGGTGTCCCCAAAAACGCCGATGCTGGAACGATAAAAAAAGCGTACCGTAAGGTTGCTCTTAAATTTCATCCAGATAAGAATCCTGATAACAAAGAAGCAGAAGATAAATTTAAAGAAGCCGCAGAGGCCTATGAGATCCTTAGTGATGCTGACAAAAAAGCTCGATATGATCGATATGGTCATGCTGGAGTCAACAATCAAGGGGGCTTCAGCGGAGGGTCCATGAACATGGAGGATATCTTTGAGCACTTCGGAGATATTTTTGGCGATGGAGGCAGTCCCTTTGAGAGCTTTTTTGGAGGTGGTCGCAGTCGTGGCAAAACAAGAGGACAAAGAGGATCAAATCTAAGAATCAAAGTCTCTCTAACAATGGAAGAGGCCGCCAAAGGCATCCAGAAAAAAATTAAAGTCAAAAAACAAGTTGCGTGTGGCACTTGTAATGGCTCTGGAGCCAAAGATGCCAATTCCGTCTCTACGTGTAATACTTGTGGAGGCGCAGGCGTCGTCAGACAAATTAAGAATACATTTTTGGGCCAAATGCAAACCACAGGCACCTGTCCAACCTGTAAAGGAGCAGGACAAAGCATTACATCTTTTTGTGGTAAATGCAAAGGAGATGGACGCATGTATGCGGAAGAGATGATTGAGATAGACATACCCGCTGGAGTAGGAGAAGGAATGCAACTGTCGATGAGAGGCAAGGGCAACGCTGGCAAAGCAGGTGGACCAATGGGAGATCTGTTGATTGTCATCGATGAGATAGAACACGACCATTTTGTAAGAGATAATCATAATGTGATTTTTGACCTCTTCTTAAACTTTGCTGATGCTGCTTTGGGAACCTCAGTACAGGTGCCTACGCTTGATGGAAAGGTCAAAATCAAAATACCCCCAGGGACTCCTGCTGGCAAAATCTTCAGACTTAAAGGCAAAGGGTTTCCTGAGGTGCAAGGATATGGCAAAGGTGATCAACTCATCAATGTCAACATCTGGACACCTAAGCAGCTCACAAACGATGAGCGCATTATGCTAGAAAAAATGAAAGAAATGCCAAACTTTCAACCAACCCCTGACAAGTCAGAAAAAGGATTTTTTGAAAGAATGAAAGACTTATTTGAATGACCGTAAGGAAACCTATTGGTATTGCTCTACTCTTTATGTTAGGGCTCATGAGCTGTATGAATAGTCCTGATCAAATAAGTAATGATCTAAGTGATGGGTGGGCATATGATGAGGTAATTACCTTTACAGTAAATGATCCATCGACTGGTGGAGATGGGCCTTCGCTCGTTTTGGATCATTCTCCAGAGTATAATTACCAAAATCTCTATTTAATTATAACTGTGCATTCAAATGCCATAGCAGTCTCAGATACTTTGGATATCACCCTGAGTGATAATAAAGGTCTCTGGCGGGGAGATTGCCGTAGCGCTCATTGTCTTATCGTGTTCGATGCTACTACTAACCAAGTATCGCCCTCTGGTTCCTATGAGCTAAGTATCGAGCAGTATAGTCGAGATCCAATATTGAAAGGAATAAACTCCATCGGCATTCATTACTGATACTATAGTTCATATATTCATAGGAGTAAGAGGTGATTATTATGGCTAACCCCATCATTATAAAGAAACCGAAGATTGACATTGATCCTGACTTGTTGGCTCAGATTCAGAACGCCCCGTTGGAAGAAAGTCAAGTGATTGTGCATTGTATCATCAGTGCTCCCATATACGGAGACTTAGGAATAAGGATCTGGCCAACCACTTATCTATATGGGGATCCAGGATCCCATCGCAGCGAACTAGTACATTTTGAAAACATTAGTGCCTACCCTCAATGGCAATATGTAGCCCAAGGTCAATCATCCTTTTTTACCCTTTTTTTCAGTGGTCTTCCCAAGTCTATCACATCTTTTGATCTTATCGAAGAAATCCCAGAATCAATGGGCTTCGAAATACTTGGCGTCCAAAGAAATGAAACAGATGTTTACTATGTGAGGTTTTAACCCTGACTTAATATGATAGTACGTGCTATTATCCCAAAGAGCAATAAGTTCGTTTATACCATCGCAAGCGAGCTTATTGATTAGTCCTTTGTATTATCTTGCCAACAAATAATAATAACCATGTCTAGCATCATTCTAGGAGATAAGGAATACTTCAAAGGAATCGGCAAGATCAACTTTGAAGGGAAAGAATCTAAGAATCCTTTATCTTTTAAATACTATAATCCGACACAAGTTGTCAACGGAAAATCCATGGCCCAACATTTCAAATTTGCTATAGCCTATTGGCATAGCTTCTGCAATGATGGCGGAGATCCTTTTGGTGTTGGGACAAAAAATTATCCCTGGAATACAGCCTCGGACCCCATCCAAAATGCCAAGGATAAGATGGATGCAGCGTTTGAATTTCTTACTAAGTTGGGAGTAGACTATTTCTGTTTTCATGATGTTGATCTAATAGACGAAGGGTCGACCTTGGGTGAGACGGAACAAAGGCTAGCGTTCATCACGGATTATGCACTGAGCAAAATGAACGGTAATGATATCAAAGTGCTCTGGGGTACTGCCAATCTATTTAGTAATCCAAGATACATGAATGGTGCAGCGACCAATCCTGATTTCAACACATTAGCTTATGCCGGTGCACAGGTGAAAAATGCCATTGATGCTACCATAAAACTTGGTGGTGAAAATTATGTTTTTTGGGGAGGGCGAGAAGGGTATATGTCCTTGCTCAATACGGACATGAAAAAAGAGCTTGATCATATTGCAAGATTTTTTCACCTCGCTAAGGACTATGCACGATCTCAAGGATTTACTGGGGACTTTTTGATTGAACCAAAACCCGCAGAACCATCTAAGCATCAGTATGATTTTGATGCTGCTACAGTTCTTGGTTTTTTAAGAGAGTATGATTTGATGGGAGATTTTAAATTGAATCTTGAAGTCAATCATGCGACCCTTGCTAATCATACGATGGCCCATGAGATGCAGGTGGCCAGTAATGCTCAAGCACTAGGTAGTATGGATGCCAACCGAGGTGATTATCAAAACGGCTGGGATACCGATCAGTTCCCTGTAGACTTATATGAACTCACGGAGATGATGCTCGTTTTTATGGATGCGGGAGGATTTCAAGGAGGGGGAGGCATCAATTTTGATGCCAAGACAAGACGTAACTCTACTGATCTTTCAGATTTGTTTTATGCACACATTGGAGGGATGGACGCTTTTGCCAGAGCGCTTTTAATCGCTGATCGCATCCGCCAAGACTCAGACTATCTCAGTCTTAGAGCTAAGAGATATGCTTCATTTGATCAAGGTCCTGGTCAGCAGTTCAAAGAAGGAAATATGACCCTATCAGACCTATATGATCATACCAAAACAAACGGAGAGCCGATTCAAATCAGTGGTAGACAGGAACTATTTGAAAATCTTATCAATCAATTTATATAATTCACAAATCTCACTTGATTGATGTATCAACATTTTTCGAACACACAGAAACTTACACTTAATTAACTGGTTTTCAACGATATAGGCCTAATGTGCAAATGAGCTTTCCATAGCATGTTGACACATCAACAATTAAAATACCATATTTATACCAATTATATTTCGCCTTTATAGGGCTTTAGTAAATTTTATTTTTAGCAAAAAGGATCTTTTCAAAACAACTATCATGTTTTGATTCTATGAACCAAATAAACATTGTATTAATTATCAAATTATATAATATAACTACATATAGTATTGATAAGGCAACGACATAATCCTTATCTATAGGCAGTTAGATTGCCCTAAAAATTAGATTGACTCAGTCAATAACATTCTCCTTAACCTATATTTATATCGTCTTGACTTTCAAGTTCCTATTGATATAATTATGAAAAACAATTACTTATTATATTCATCTTAAAACGATTTTAATTACAGTAGACGTAGTAATTTCGTGCTGGCATTGATATGTGATTTAAGATCTGACATTGACAAATAGATGACATATCAATGAAGAAGTACACATCATGAAAGTTTTAAAATTTGGGGGGTCTTCGGTAGCTCAACCGGAGAGAATACAATCTATAGGAGCATTAATAGCAAGTCGTCCAGATCGATCTTCACTAACCATCGTCTTCTCAGCATTCGGGGGAGTAACGGATCAATTGATCGATGCTGCTAAAATCGCCGAGTCTGGAGACCAGAGTTATTTGCAGACTATTGATCAATTAAGAAAAAGACATTTGGATGCGACCAAAGCGTTGATCAACGAGGAGGGTCTGCGTCAAGACGTCGACCTTTCAATAGGAAAAAATTTTGACACACTTTCAGATCTCCTCAAAGGTGTTTGCCTTGTTAGGGAAGCCTCTATGAGGACAATGGACTATGTCTTGTCATTCGGAGAGCGCAACTCTAATTATATTATTGCTGCCCACTTCAAAAGTATTGGAATCAAGAGTAGGTATACTGATGCTCGTAAGCTCATCAAGACCAATAAAGATTTCGGTAAGGCCAAAGTTGATATTAAAACCTCTGAAGCTAATATCAAGACATACTATAAAGAACATTCTGACACTTTAAATATAGTTACAGGATTTATCGCCTCTGATAAAGGAGGGCTCACAACCACCCTCGGTCGAGGGGGGTCTGATTATACGGCAGCCTTAATCGCCGGCGCCCTTGAAGCAGAAACGCTCGAAATATGGACTGACGTTGATGGCGTCCTTACCTCTAATCCAAGAGTTGTGAAAAACGCCTATACGATACCATCATTGAGCTATGATGAGGCCATGGAGTTGTCGCACTTTGGCGCTAAAGTTATCTATCCTCCTACAATTCAGCCAGCGCTGAGCAAGTCAATCCCAATCTATATCAAAAACACCTTTAACCCAGAGTTTTCAGGGACATTAATAAGCCGAGAGAAGTCCGAAGACAATGGAAAAAAAATAACAGGTGTTACGGCAATATCCAATATCGCATTGATGACATTGGAAGGCAGCGGGTTGATGGGTATGCCAGGCTCTGCGGCTAGATTATTCAATTGCTTAGGTAGGGCCGATGTCAATATTGTCATGATTACACAGGCGTCTTCAGAGCATTCGATATGCTTCGCAGTAAATTCGATTGATGTAGATCGTACCGTGACCGTCGTAAATGAGGAGTTTGCTACAGAAATAGAAAGTCATCAGGTTCAACCGTTGCTAAAAGAAGAAGGACTATCTCTCATCGCTGTGATTGGAGAAAATATGAAGAGTGTCCCTGGACTTGCCGGAAGCCTCTTTAAATCATTAGGTAATAATGGCATCAATATCATTGCCATCGCTCAAGGATCATCAGAGCTCAATATCTCCTTTGCTATCAAGCAAGAAGATGAGAAAAAAGCGCTCAATCTGGTCCATGATGCTTTTTTCTTATCAGAGAATAAGGGGCTCAATGTATTCTTAGTAGGTGTAGGCCTTATAGGCAGTGCCTTACTTAATCAAATTAAAAATCAACATGACCGATTGGTCAAAGAGTTAAACCTTGACATTCAAGTCATTGGCATCGCCAACTCTCGAAAGATGTATTTTGATGCCGATGGGATTGATCTAAGCAATTGGAAGTCACTATTAAAAGAACACGGTTCTGAATCAAGCTTTGATGGGTATATAAAGCAGATGTGTCAATACAATTATGCCAACTCTATTTTTATTGACTGTACGGCAAATCTTCAGATAGCTAATCACTATCCAAAAATATTAGAAAATAGTATCTCCATCTCTACGGCCAATAAAGTTGCCGCATCAGCCTCTTACGCCAACTTTCAAAAACTACAAGAAATTGCAATCAGCAAGAACGTGCACTTCTTGTTTGAGACTAATGTTGGTGCCGGGCTACCCGTACTTTCCACATTAGACGGTCTTGTGCGCAGCGGTGATAAGATAGAAAGCATACATGCTGTAATCTCTGGTTCGCTATCCTTCATCTTCAACAATTATGGACCAGACAAGAATTTTAAAAATCTAATCCTCGAGGCTCGAGAAAAAGGATACACAGAACCTGACCCACGTGACGACCTTTCTGGGCAAGATATCAAGAGAAAAATCATCATCCTTGCCAGAGTTGCTGGATACCATATCGAGCCAGAAGATGTTACTGTGGAGGCCATCCTACCCCAATCGTGTATGAATGCAAGCTCTATTGACGAGTTCTTCGTAGAATTGGAAAAACATGATGCTCATTTCAGATCTATGATAGAAGAGGCTCATGGCAAGAACGCTAAGCTAAGATATTTGGCTTCGTTAGAAAATGGAAAAGCAACTATACACCTGGAGATGGTCACCGCTGATAGTCCATTCTATAATCTGGCCAGTACTGACAATATGATTGTCTTTCACACTGCTAGATATAAAGAGCGTCCACTGGTCGTACAAGGGCCTGGTGCTGGTGCAGACGTCACCGCTGCTGGTGTCTTCGCTGAGATTATCCAATTAGGAAATGTTAGAATCTAAGGTTCAGGTGAATAATCAAAGGGCAATAGAGTGCCTAGTCTTCTCTCTGACCAAAATCCAAGCTCCTCAACTCGACTTGAATTAACTATATTTCCATAGGTATCAATTAGAATCTTACTTTCAAGTGGTTTTAGATAAGAAGCAACATTAGTCTTTTTATCATAGACTTTGAGTACCGTTGCGATAGATAAGCTGTACAATCTTTGATCTGATAGATATGAAACCTGAAGGTTCTCTGGATCGATTTTATCATAATCGTAATATCCTCCTCTTGCGTCAACAAACCTCCCTAATGAAACGACATACCTATCTAACGATCCTCTTTTTGTTAATTCATTCAAAAACATCCTACTGCCTAAGCGATATGCCTTCTTCCTATTCTTTTTTGCTTTAGCCATCTCTCTTCGCTTCATCTGTAGATCCTCGAAGAATACAGCTCCCTTATAGATTAAATCTTCATTATCATACAAGACAAAGTCCGATACAAAAAACCTCAATAGATAACCAAGCTTTTTGTTTTCAATCAGTATAGGGCCTGATGCTTCAATCTTCAAAGCATTCTCCTCATGATAAATAAGAATATCCTCAATATTTAGAATTTTGATATTACGGTCTTTGATGTCTGTCCCAAGTAATGAGGCGCTAAACCTTTTGAGTCGCCTTTCTCTTATTTTGGGATCATACTTCTGAGTAAGTTCAACAGATATAACCTCATTAATTTTGGGCTCTAATTTTATGATGATCGGTTCTCCATTAATTTGAACCGTCTCCGTCCGAAGGGTAAAATTGATTTGAGATACAGTAAGTTCTAATGACTTCGTTCCAGAACTCTCTATTTCAAAAATTCCATTCTCATCACTTACAACACCATAATTACTGTTTGAAATAAAAACAAACGCATCGGCTACAGGTTGATCCTCCTGAGACAATATCTTTCCTTGTATCATCTGTCCATAAGAGTTCAAGATTGAACCCAAACAAATCAATATGACCAGCGTTGGCCTGCTCATCATTCCACAATTACTTTGCTTTCTATACTTATTGGTTTTTGATCACTTGTCACACCTTGAATATTAACATGATAGGTGCCTAAATAATCAGAGGAATAAAACGATAGTACCGCCTTGCCCTCTTCATCAGTTGATAACAATGGGGTCCAATCAACTGTTCTCCTTGTCCGATCTTTTTGATAAAAACTATCCGATCCGTACTCTGGTGCAAAGAACTCCTTGGCCGTTGAGTATCCTTGGTAGTCAAGATAAATCCCCTTACTGTCCTTTGAGCTGGTGCGAGTTCTACTCCTCGATCCTGGAGGCTTAAGATAAATGGCGATGATGCCGCCAGCGCCATACTCACCAAAAACCGCCAACCTACTAGTACTTTTGATTACGTCAACGTAAGCAACATCAATAGGTGCAATTGATAAGGCTGTGGCCTTACTAACAGGTGATCCATTTAATATATATTTTGCCGTGATATCACCCGTAATTGTCGAAGCTCCTCTCACTACTACATCGTCTCCAATAACCTGGATACCTGTAACCCTCCCTCTTAATAAACCAAGGATGTTAATATATGCCTCTATAGCAGCCCCGTTGTCAGTAAACACTCTCGTGTCTGGGTCCTTGTAAGGGGCAACATCATCATAGTAATCAACCCATTTGTCAAATTTTTTCTCCTTTATAGTCACCTCATCCAATAATAGGCTTTCGTCCACGTACCATTCTTCCTCTGGAGCAACTTCCTCGACTTCATAGGTTGGTGTACTCTTTTTCTTTTCTCCCCCATAAATAAACTTCATGTCCAGGTCATCTTTGACCACATCATGTTGCAATGGCTTATCAAGGATCACATCGATCTTGGTGTTGCCACGAGGTTTGCCACCTACTTTTTGTTCATCTTTAGGCTTCTTGGTGCCGACTTGAAACATGAGTGATATAGAATCTACCAGAGAGACATCATCAATAAAGAAATATCCGTCATCGTCCGTCTCAAAGGGAACTAATTTAAACTCTTCATCAAGGATAGACATAGAGCCATATGTCTTGATGCCCTCATCCACAGTCTTTGGCTTAACAGTTCTGCCGCTGATACTAAGATTCTTTTCTTTAGGAAAGAGTATGCCTTCGGTCTTAGACCAGTTGTATCGTCGCCACCCTTGTGTCAATAGGAGTAAGTCTGTTTTCTCTATAGTCTCCTTACTATTATCTGAAAGATATTGCTCTGGATTTTCTACGTGCCCTTTAATCTCAGTTTTGAGCAACCAATGTGACATGATGCCAGGCCTTTCATAGTGATATCTATGATCCACAACCGAAGCAGAAAGACGAGCAGAAACTGACTCGCCATCAGCATCATAAAACTCAATAGGGATCTCAACTAAGGATCTTGAACTAAAAAAAGCCTTATCTGATCCTCCAATATCCCAGAAGACATCATCAATGCCATAATGATTAAACACCAACCGCTCAGTCACAGGCTTATTATCAGAGTCCACTATGGCTATAGTCACCAAACCCGTAGGAATAGTCTTTTTATCAAGTTTGATGATCTTATTTTCGAGTGTTTGTTTCCATAATAATTGACCATCGGCTATAACCAATAGGTGATGAGATGTTACGTCAGATACCCCTGATTCGTTTATAAATACTGTAAATATTTCTGGTGCAGTTCTAACTCTTAAGGCAAGACCAGTGCTTTTAATCTGAGGCAATTTTTCAATCTTTCCTTCATACTCGATAGCATAATCTGAGCCCATGACAGGCTTTAGTACAAACTGGCCAAATCCATAGCTATTCGTTTCAACAGTATTGATAATCTCTCCATCCTGCCATACGTTTATTTCTGATTCAACACCTATACCATTTTGTTCTAATTTAACTCCTACAA
>CAZJHC010000055.1:0-14472 GCA_964545645.1 uncultured Saprospiraceae bacterium | reverse complement strand
TTCTTAAAATGTGCTTTTGATATAAATAATATTAAGCCCTAAAGTGAGCGAAAGCTTTATTGGCTTCAGCCATACGGTGAGTATCCTCTCTTTTCTTAACGGCAGCCCCTTCTCCTTTGCTTGCTGCTAGGATCTCAGAAGATAATTTTTCGGCCATGCCCTTTCCACTTCGAGCACGAGAATATTTTATTAACCACTTCATTCCCATAGACACTTTTCTAGCGTTTCTGATATCTGTAGGAATTTGAAATGTAGCCCCCCCGATTCTTTTGCTTCGAACCTCTACTTGAGGGTAAATATTATTCAATGCCTTTTGCCAAACCTCATGTGGGTCCTCTCCACTCTTTTCTCCTACTATGTCCATCGCATCATAAAACACTTTGAATGCAGTTCCTTTCTTGCCTGCCAACATAAGGTTATTAACAAACTGAGTTACCAAAGTGTCACCAAATCGCGGATCTGGCTGGAGGATGCGTTTTTTAGGCTTTCTTTTTCTCATGAGATTCTATCTTATTTTTTAGGTCTTTTAGTACCGTATCTTGATCTACTTTGTCTTCTATCATTTACACCTGCCGTATCAAGAGCTCCTCTGACGATTGTATATCTCACACCAGGTAAGTCTTTAACCCTACCACCTCTTATCAACACAATACTGTGCTCTTGAAGATTATGACCTTCTCCAGGTATGTAGGCAATTACCTCTATACCATTAGTCATTCTAACTTTAGCTACTTTTCTTAGAGCTGAGTTTGGTTTCTTAGGTGTGGTGGTGTAAACCCTAGTGCAAACTCCTCGCTTCTGAGGACAAGAATCTAACGCTCTTGATTTACTAGGAGTAACAATCTTCTTTCTACCTTTCTTTACTAGCTGATTAATTGTTGGCATATATAAATTTCTTAAGCTTTTTTAAAAGCGACTGCAAAGGTATGATTATTTTCTTTTTATTCAACAACGTAGATTAAATTTGTCTGCTTCACTTGACAAGGTTTTTTAATAAAATACAATAATGATTATTCGCAAAGCTACAATTGACGATATCTCAGGGATATTCTCGCTAGTAAAAGATCTGGCAGCTTATGAGAATGCTTCTGATCAAGTAACCATAGATGAAGATTATTATAAAGAATCATTTAACAATGGATTGTTTGAATCTCTTGTAGCAGAGCATGATGGAGAGATATTGGGAACATGCATTTATTACAGGACGTTTTCGACTTGGAAGGGGAAGATGCTCTATTTGGAAGATTTTGTTGTCAAGGAAGAGTTTCGCCAAGCTGGTATAGGTCAAAAACTTTATAATCACTTATTGCAAGTAGCTCAATCAGAAAATTACACCATGGTGAAATGGCAAGTATTGGATTGGAATGAGCCTGCGATAAAATTTTATGAGAAAAACAATGCTACTATTGATAAGGAATGGTGGAATTGTAAGGTAATCTTTTAACTAGCTTATTCCCAGAGCTTTTTTGACAATGTCTTCTGAATGTTGTGGAAACTCAATATCTATCGGTACTACGTTATCAAGCCACGATTGAAGCTGACGCCCGAAGTTCTCATCTATTGTTCTGACCACTGTGACGCCCATGGTTTCGAGAGCTACGGCATTGCACAATTGTTCATATTGATTTACCATCGGAATAACTAATGCTCTTTTCTTTAGATATAACATCTCGGATGTACTAGCAAATCCTCCACCTATTATTGCTCCATAAGAAGAACTGAGATGCTTGTTCCAATTGTCATTATCAATTGGGAATATCTCAATATTTTGCTCTCGCCGATATTCTTTGGTATGCTTTGAAAAAATCTTCCATGAGACTGATTTGATCTTGAGCAAATGGTGTTTGAATACGTCTTCTGAAAAGGCTGGCAAATACACTACCACATGATCCTGCTCTGTCAACTCCAACTCTCTAATGCTCTTGCGTACTACAGGAGTATAAATATTATCATCAAAGGCCTTATAATGCAATCCAATATAGCGATCTACAGGAGCAAACTGTCTGTAGACGAATTCTCCAAACCAATTTTTCTTCACAGGGCGTGGAGTTAACGAACTCAAGAAACTAGCTTGATGGCTGAGGCCTACTCTTTCTATATCTGCCCACTTGCCAGCCCAAGTACTGATCGGCTCAAAATCGCTTATAACAAGATCGTAGTCTTTAAGCGTCAAGCGATAAACATCATAAAAAAATCTCAGTGGCTTGGCAGCTCGTAACGACCTCCAATAATCAACACCTCCTTTCTTGCCAAATATGAATCCTGCTCCATGTTTTTTAGCAATCACGGGAAAATTTAGCTTAAGATCTCCCTGTATACCGCTGAGGAATACATCTACATCCGCATAATTCTTCATTATGGGATAGAACTCCATAGCTCTGCTTAGATGGCCATTGCCTGTCGCTTGTACTGCATAGAGCACTCTCACTGAACAGAACTATTGATATGGATTAAATGGGCAATCATACTCAACGATCTCTATCTAACAAGCTTCTGCTAAATTCTATCAATTCGATTTTTTTGGCATTATCGGCGCTAACCATATTCATATGAGATAAGGCGAGGTCAAAAAAAGCGTTTTTAGCTTCTTCACAATAATTCTTAATATATAGCTCATCAAAGATCTTGGTAACTCTTTTTACTTTTTCGGCCTCCCCTATTGTTTGTGACAGATACAGTTCCGTAAAATCTTCTTTTTCCTTAGATCCAAGCAACTCTTTTGCTCTAAGGTAGAGGTATGTCTTTTTGCCTTGTATGATGTCTCCACCGACCTTTTTACCAAATTTCTTAGGATCCCCATAGACATCAAGGTAGTCATCTTGTAATTGAAACCCCACTCCTGCATGAACTCCAAAATAATAGAGTCGCTCTTGATCTTGAGGGCTGGCACCTGCATGTTTGGCACCCAACTTAAGGCTTAAACCCAAGAGCACAGCAGTTTTATACTCTATCATCGTGAGATACTCAGCAATAGTGACATCATCTCTCTTTTCAAAATCCATATCCATTGCTTGGCCCTCACAGACCAATCTTGCTACATGGTTAAATGAGTTGATATATTGGATAGCATCTTTTAATGACGCTAATCTCTCATAAACCTCAATCAACATAACATCCCCAGACAAAATGGCGGTGCTCTCATCATACTTCTTATGCACACTTGGTACACCTCGACGCACATCAGCATCATCCATGATATCATCATGAACCAAACTAAAATTATGGAACAACTCAACTATATAAGCCACATCGAGAACCTGATCTATATCCTCTTTATACAATCCATAAGATAGACAACAGAGTAATGACCTCATTTTCTTACCAGCCATGTTCATGATATAGTTCCGAGGCTCATATAGTGAAACAGGTTGCTTGTCTAACGAGTATTTGTCATGTGAGGCAGCAATTGCTGCTATAGTTTCCGAGAGATTTATATACATTGAGATCGGTTCATATTGGGACCAAAAGTAGTAATCTTTCTAATGAACAAATACTCCTTATGCATTTGATACGATTAATTGTGTTCGCTCTCTTAGTAAGCCTGATTATAAGTTCATGTCAACAAGAGCAAGAAATAGCCGATATGATCATCAAGAGCGATCAGATATACACTGGCACCGACCAACATGCTCAAACAATCGCTGTGAAAGATGGCCGAATAATAGCCATTGGAACCGATGATAATACGGAGGTCTATCAAGGAGATGACACTCAGATAATTGATGCTACAGGGATGTTTGTAATGCCAGGTCTAATAGAAGGCCATGGCCACTTCTCAGGGCTCGGGCAATTTTTAATGAATTTGAATTTTTTAAAGGCTAAGTCTTGGGAAGAAATAGTCGGCATGGTGGCAGATAAGGTAGCCCAAAGTGAGCCTGGCGAATGGGTCATAGGTCGAGGATGGCATCAAGAAAAATGGATGGAACCGGTCGATGATCATGTCCATGGATACCCTAAGCATTTTGATTTAAGCGCTATATCACCTGACAATCCAGTATTATTGGATCACGCTAGTGGTCATGGGATCTTTGTCAACGAAAAAGCCATGCAACTGGCAGGGATTTCGTCCGAAACACCTAACCCAACAGGAGGTCGTATAGTCAGAGACGCCGATGGTAATGCCATAGGCGTATTTGAAGAAAATGCAGAAGACATCATTAAGAAGTTATATGACGAATATCTTGAAACACTTAGTCCAGAAGATGTTAAACAACAATGGTATAGAGGCATTGAACTGGCACAAGATGAATGCTTTAAAAAGGGCATTACTTCATTTCAAGATGCAGGATCTACTTTCGAAGAAATCAAACGCTATCAAGCACTGGCCGAAGGAGGTGACTTAAGAATTCGCTTGTGGGCGATGCTGAGACACTCCTCCGAGGAATTATCTATCGATCTCTCTCTGTATAAAATGATCGGTATCGGTGATAATAAGTTTACTTGTAGAGCTATCAAATGTGCTCTCGATGGCGCCTTAGGTTCTTTTGGGGCATGGTTGTTAGAACCATACAATGACAAGGCCGACTTTTATGGGCAAAATACTAGCACACTTGAAGAAGTATCAGCTATCGGACAAATTGCTTACGATAATAATATGCAATTATGCGTACATGCCATAGGAGATCGTGCGAATAGAGAAACACTGGATATCATCGAACACTTCACAACATTAAATAAAGATCAAGACCTAAGATGGAGAGTAGAACATAGTCAACATGTATCAACAGAGGACATTCCACGATTTGGCGAACTCAATGCGATAGCAAGCATGCAGGCCATACACTGTACCTCAGATGCGCCCTATGTCGAAAAGCGCCTAGGAAGGCAACGAGCACAAGAAGGAGCATATAACTGGAGGGCCCTTATAGACAATGGTGCTGTCGTAACCAATGGTACCGATGCCCCGGTCGAAGATGTCGATCCTATTGAGTCCCTGTATGCCAGCGTGACTCGCAAGAGAATTGATAATGGAATGGAGTTTTTCACTGAAAATAAGATGACCAGATCAGAAGCCCTAAAAGCATATACTATTAACAATGCTTATGCGGCATTTGAGGAAGACTTGAAGGGCACCATAGAAGTCGGTAAACTGGCGGACTTTACTATCCTGTCACAAAATCTGCTGACTTGCTCTAATGAAGAAATCTTGGAGAGCAACGTGCTTTATACTATCGTTGGTGGTGAAGTAATGTATCAACAATAGTTATTGAGTAGCAAAAGAGAGTTGACATATTTATAACGCAAATAGATGTCAATGAATAGCTAAAATGAAGAAATAAAGCAACTGATAAAAGAAGTAATTCCAGCCATTAAAAAATGGGACTACGCTCGAATATGACAAGATCTAAAAGTTGTCTACCGATAATACTAGTTTATTCCAAGTCACTTGTGTCCTTAATGGAAGAAAAAAAATGATCGGAGTCAGGTCATTAATTATTCCAATGGATCTATTAAGATCTACCGTCTAGGGTCCGCACTATTATTAACATCCCCCATCTTGAATCCAATAACAACCAACTCTACACTAGATGAGCTGATTTCACTACCACTCATTTGTAAGACCTCTGGCTCAAATCTCCAAGAGGTATTGCTGCTAAAGCCATCTTGTCGACCAAGAATGACATTCCTGATCTCGACAAGATCGAGTGATGATATTCGTCCATCTCGACTCACATCGGCAGCGAGCTCCTGAAAAATATTGCTGAACTCGGCTTTGCCAAGGATATGATTCGTTATCATAATCACATCTAAGCTGGTCAAACCATTAGAGGAATTGACATCCTTGAGCAAAGAGAAGGTGAAATCACCCTTAGTCGATAGATTATCAAAAACAAATCTCCCATCGTCGCCCGTAAAGAACTCAAAATCTTGTGCTCCAGTAAGATTTACTCCCACATTAGAAATAGCGATACCATCAGGTGTCACAACCCTTCCTACAAATTTAACCAGTTGATCTTGTGCATCTGAGTTCAAGCCATCAAGCTTCCTTACTCCTGTATCTAAGGGATCTAGCCAATCCTTCAATCTATCTGCTGCACTGTCTCCACTCTCCCAAGACTCTGATAATCGGCCACAATAAGCAATAGCTATCGTACAAAATTCATCAGAACGTGGACCCCCATGAAGTTGACCAATGACTAATCCAGAAGGGTCGAATAATGGACCGCCTGAACTACCAGGTTGATATGTACTTATATCGAATTCCGATCTATAATGGCTGCCAGATGGGCTTACTGTTCCATTATCCCAAGCACGGGGATCTAAATCCAGTCGAACTGAATCAAAATCTTGCGAGATTTTTTTTATATCTCCATTAGGATGATGAATCAGACTTGTCTCTGCTGGAAAATAGTCATCTGTAGCATCCCAACCATTAAAATAGGCATTGGCAGCGATAGGTATAGGATCCGTTATTCTCAATAGCATCATGTCCGTATCCTCCCACTCTGCTAATTTTTCGGCCCCTTGAACAGAAATAAATGTTGGCTCACTATCCGGATTAGCGCAACTATTGCTTTCATATATAAAATCAAATAGCCACATGTCATAAAGAGGGGTAAACTCGATTCCTGTCGGTCGCTCGCAATGATATGCAGAAAGCACATATGGAGTTTGATCTTCTGATGTATTATTCATTAATGAACCAGTACAAAATGCCACCCCTTCATCTGCTACCATTCTAATTCTTACGACACCTTTCTTGGAATCAATAAAATCCTTTCCTTCCTCACAGTTAACATTAACCATACAGTCGAATGCCGTACCATAACCTAACTCCATAGCACCGTAATCAACGGTATGGGCATAGATTTGATTTAACTCAAAAGGAATATCAGTGTCTGATCTGGGTCCGTCATATTCTATAATGAATGATCCTCTAATTGGACCTATCAACAAACGTTTTTGAGGTTTATTATTAGAGGCGGTATAAGCGCCAAATACCTTGCCTGACTGCTTCTCTATGACAAATACTTTAGAACCTCGTGCTAATTCATAATCATCCAAACGCAGGTAGGTCTCTACTCTGTCGGTAAGATTTATTTCAATAATCGAAACATCTTTAGCTATCTCTTTGAGATCAAATTGTTGAATGCTTTTTAACTCTGGTGTGATAAGAGGCAAGGCTATCAAATTTCCTCCATCTACAGATGCATTGCTTTTAAGTGTTCTGAGATTGCCTGTCAAGTCTACTGTAAGCTCACCCTTTAATTCGGTCAATGAAATGCCAAGTTCTTTGGTGAGAGGCACTCCTCCATACTCCTGTTGACCGAAAATGTTGATAGAAATAAAAATAGAAAATAAACAAGCAATAAATCGAATGTGGTTATGGGACATATTGGATTTACTATGTGAAATAGAAATGCTGCCGCAAATATGAGATAAAAATGATGGATAACTGATAAAAGTTTTGAATTAGATTCTAAAGTGAGTCACTTTGACGATTCTTAAAATCATTTGTCTTTAAGAATACCTTTTAAAACAAAAAAGACTTAACGAAATGAATCATTAAGTCTCTTAGTAGCCCGTAGGGGAATCGAACCCCTGCTACCAGGATGAAAACCTGGCGTCCTAACCCCTAGACGAACGGGCCAATTTAATTGGATCGCAAAAATGACATAACTTTTCCAATTTTCAAAGATTCGTTAGCCTATTTTGTTGAATAATATTTTACCATGTCTGTAGTCAACAATTTCTTACTGCGTCATTGTCAAATTTTAAGCATATAGATAGTTTATATCTAAGGTCCCTAAGTGGGTACTAAAAAGGTAAATTAATCAAATATCTTATGGTCGATGACTTTGGGTTTACGACATAGACTCTTTTAAAAAAATACCTATTAATTGAATTAAAATAACTATGCTGGACAAGCGTCTATGTTAATAGCTGGTTACATCCTAATTACCTATTTTTAGACATTCGAAGTAGATCTGATGAAGGAGATAAGAAAAATAATATCGCAGTATGATTCCATTGATAAGAACCAAGTGAAATTAGCATTGGCATCTGTGGTAGATGTAGAGGCGTCATCATATCGACGTATCGGAGCCCGTATGTTAGTACAGAGTAATGGTTTATGGACTGGTGGCATCAGCGGTGGATGTTTGGAGGGGGATGCTTTGAAGAGATCACAACAGGCCATATTTAAAAATACTCCGTCCACAGTAGTTTATGATACTATGGAAGATGATAAAAATCAGATCGGAATCGGCTTAGGGTGCAATGGTAGAATAGAAGTTTTATTCAATCCAATAGATCCAAATCATAACCAAAATGAAATAGAACTATTGCGTCAGACTATTGACAAGAATGACCCGCATATACTGCTTAAAATAGTTGACCATCCAAATAAAAACGAGATAGGACAAATACAATTGATTAAGTCTTTTGAAAAGTATAGTCCCTTAGGTGGATTGAGCAAAAGTGATATCCAATCAGATTATGACCTTGTGAGGTCGAAGAAAAGAGCTAAACTTTTTAAATATAAAGAAGGATCAATAAAATTATTGATAGAGTTCCTTCGACCTGAAATTCAGCTTTTTATAGCGGGAGATAATTATGATATCCACGCTATGTTAGGGATTTCTACTGAACTTGGATGGAAATCTACAATCATAGGCAATCGAAAAAAATTGACTAAGAGGATCTATCAGTCTGCCGATAAGGTCATAGACTATGCGCAAGCATCGAGTATACTCATAAACGAATACACAGTCATCATCCTAATGACTCATGATTATAATAAGGATCTGGAATTACTCAAGATTTTCAAAGGAAAGCAACCTGCATATCTGGGCATCTTGGGGCCAAAAAAGCGGTTCATTAGCCTACAAAAAGATATCGGCGAAGATATGTCTCATTTGTCGTTTTTGCATAGCCCGTCTGGCCTGGAAATAGGTGCCGAATCACCAGAGGAGATCGCACTGTCTATATGCTCCGAAATTATTGCCATCATGAGAAATAAAAGGGGCGAATCCCTGCATTATAAAAAAGGTAGTATTCATGATCGAGATTAACACATTATATGTCGCTTGAGTCTTTAAATGAAGATAATCGGATAGCACTCTCCACTCTCAAATCTGTTTTTCCCTCGAGGTAGTTCTATGAAGGCCTGTGCTCTGGTAAGGTTGACAAAGTCTCCTGATCCGTTGCTTTTCTGGGGGTGAGCCAACAAGCGACCATCATTAGTATAGGAAATACCTACTTCCAAAAAGTAGTGTAAATCTGGATTGAACTCTACTTTCTCATTAAGAATAGCATAGGCTTGCTTTGGCTGGATACCTAAAGACTGTCGCAACCAACTTTCTATATATTTCTTGGTGCATACGAATGAAGATACGGGATTGCCAGGCAAAGCGAATACGATATTATTGTCAGTATATCCGAACCAAAACGGTTTGCCGGGCCTTTGTTTAATCTTATGAAATGCCGTAACAACTCCAAGCTCATCCATCACTCTTGGTATGAAGTCAAACTTGCCTTTGGATACACCCCCTGATAGGATCAGGACATCATAACTTGCCAAGAGTTTTTCTACTGTATCAGCAATGACAGTCTGGTCATCTATGAGGTGATAAAGCGAGGCATTTATACCATAGGTTCTTAATATGGATTGTATAGTATATACGTTGGATTTTCGAATCTGATATGGCAAGGGCTTGACCGTTATGTCAACGAGCTCGTCACCTGTTGAGATGATCGCTAATTTAGGAATGGCATGAACCTTAAGATTGCTACAGCCCAAACTTGCTGCGATCCCTATTTCTGCGGGTCTCAGAGCCATCCCCTTTTTAAGGATCATGGTTCCTGCTTTTTTGTCTGATCCTTGAAAATGAACATTTTGTTTAGCCTTAATATTGACGCCATCAGATATCGTGGCTATTCTTTGCTCTTCATCAATAGTGAGGTCTTCATATCGTATGACAGTATTACAACCATGAGGCACACCTGCACCTGTCATTACCTCTATGCAATGCTGATTATCATCTAAAGTCGCAAATGATGACCCAGCTGCTGCGACACCCTCGATAAGGAAAGTCCTAGCACCCTTCTCATAGCTCTCATAGTCTATCGCTATACCATCCATGGTAACTCTATCAAAAGGAGGATAATCTCGATCAGCTACGATATCATGGGCCAGCAATCGCCCCAAGGCATTGGATAGCTCGATAGTCTCTGTGCCAAAATCTCTTGTCTTGGATAAAATGATGTCTAAGGCTTCTTGTACAGTTATCATACTTTATCAATGATGATCAATAAAACCAAAATTTACACATTTCGACAGGTCACCTATCTAAGGTCTATACAACTATTAACTTTGATTCTTGTCCGCACGCATGGCTTATACATAACCGTACTTAGAACCCTATAGAGTTACCTCCATCTACTTTGAGACATTCGCCGGTGATAAACTTGCTCGATTCAGTAGCAAGAAAAAATGCAGCATCGGCGATATCCTGTGGTGTACCCATGCTGCCAATAGGCGTCCGATCCAGAACTCGCTGTTTGCGGGCAGGATCCCCTTCAAACGCTTTAGAAGTCATCGGAGTTACTATAAATCCTGGAGCTATACTGTTGACACGGATACCATGTGGTGACAGATCTACGGCCATAGAGCGAGTTAATCCTTCTACAGCAGTCTTCGAGGCACTATAGGCTGTAACTTTGGGCAGACCATAGTGTGCCGTCATGCTACTGATATTGATAATGCTTCCTGACTTATGATCTTTCATGACCTTGGCAACTTCTCGAGAAAGTGAAAAGGTCGCTGTAAGATTGGTCCTAACGATAGATTCAAACTCTTGGTCCGTTACCTCAAAGAAGGATTTTTTCATATTGATGCCTGCATTATTTACAAGTACATCTATCCTGCCATGTTCAGCGGCGATCGTATTGATGGCAGCGGGGATACTCTTTAAGTCTGAGATATCCAGTTGGACTATCCTAATGTTGTCACCGATGTTCTTTTGGGCTTCTGTTAGCTTCTCTATCCTACGGCCTACGATATAAGTGACGATGCCTTCAAGGGCAAATTTCTTAGCTATACCTAATCCTATTCCTGAACCTCCTCCTGTTATTATGGCAATTTTCTTATTACTCATTGAGATTAATCTTAATATTTATCAAATGTACTATTGTTTGTTGGCTAACTAAAATACATCATAACGAAGGCCACTACTGCAATGATAAATATAGATGTTACTACATCTATCATATTGAAGCTGGCTTGATTTTCGGCTTTTTGATCTGCCGAAATAGTCTGCATAGTTAGTCCTTTCAGTCTATGGGTTGGCATCGCCGGCGTCATTATTGATACTAATACAGCTGTGGCTACACTAAATAAGAAAAAGAAAGAAGAAAACTTCAAGAAATTCATGTCCGCATAAGCGAATAAAAAGCCTTGTGGATCTAAGTCAGCTTTGATTACTTCCAAAGTTAATCTAGTCGCCGCAACAAATAACCCAGCAAATAGAGTGGCTTGAGCGCCTTGGTAATTTACTCTGCTAAAAAATATTCCTAATAGGAATACAGCCGTGATCGGTGGCGCTATATATGCTTGAACATTTTGCAAATATCCATAGAGGGCACCATCTGCTAATTGTTCAATAATCGGCACCCATGCGATACCCAGTAACACCACCACCAAAGTCGCCAATCTGCCAGTACGTACCATCTGAGCTTCTGTTGCCGCAGGCTTTAGTTTTTTATAAATATCTATGGTAAACAAAGTAGAACAACTATTGAACACGGATGCGAGTGATGACATCAAGGCAGCCATCAATCCTGCAGCAACCAGTCCTCGCAGTCCAGCTGGTAGTATATGAACCATCAACATAGGAAATGCTTCATCAGGTCGTTCCCAATGGAGTTCTCCTCGCATCTTTAATACTAAAGCGATGACCCCAGGTATTAAAAAAAGGAATACTGGCATCAACTTGAGGAAGGCTCCAAAAATAGATCCTCTCCTACCCTCTTTGAGGTTCTTAGCCGTCAAGACTCGTTGCACAATCACTTGATCAGTACACCAGTACCAGATACCCACTATGGATGAGGATAACACCAACCAATGCCATGGGTACTCTGGGTCATCCATAGAGCGCCACATATCCATATACTCTGGCCCCACTGTCTCAACAACACTGGACCATCCTCCAGCAGCATCGAGCCCTAAAAAAGTCAGCGTCGCCGCCCCTAAGACTAATACTATGGCCTGTAAAGTCTCGGTATATACTACTGCCCGCATTCCTCCTAATACTGTATAGATGCCGGTAAGAATCACCGTCAGCAATGCGCCAGTCATAAATGAAATACCCAAGAGAGTCGAGATGACGATGCCACCTGCGTATAGGGTAACACTAACCTTGGTGAGCACATAAGCTGCCAAACTAAATAGGGAAAGGAACCATCGTGTGTTGGGTCCAAATCTTTTTTCTAAAAATTCGGGCATTGTGAAGACTCCACTGCGTACATAAAAAGGGAGGAATAACCACCCTAATAAAACAACCACCCAGGCATGAAGCTCATATATCAACAATGGAAACTTGTCCCCGGCCCCTGATCCTGCCAAGCCTACTACATGCTCTGACCCAATATTAGAAGCGAATATGGAAGCTCCTACAACAAACCATCCCATATTGCGTCCTGCAAGAAAGTAATCCTCAGAGTCTTCTTGTTTCTGCCTGATCACCCAAGCTGCCACCCCCAAGAGCAAGCCAAAGTAGCCTGCTATCACGACCCAGTCTAACGTCTCCAAACTATGACCCATCTTATGATTTTATCTTGATTAATAACTCTTACAGTCTCTAATAATACTAAATTATCAGTTCCCCTAAAATTTGAGAAGTTTGAAAAGAAAAGATAAAAAACAAAAGGCTCCTAAGAGTTTAGGAGCCTTAATATTTTAGTGTAAATCATTATGCTAAGCGAAGGTATATCCACTGTTGATCAGTGGTAGTTCACGGACCCTTTCTCCTGTTGCCATAAATAATGCATTGGCCAAGGCTGGTGCTGCCGGTGGAGTACCTGGTTCACCTACGCCCCCTGGATAATGCTCATTCTCCATGACATGTACATTGATGGATGGTGACACATTCATGCGGACCATTTCATAATCGGGAAAATTGCTTTGGACTACAGATCCATTATTCCATGTAATCTGGCCGTATAATGCCGCCGACAATCCAAAGACAATACCTCCCTCCATCTGTGCCTCTATAGTATCAGGATTGATATAAATACCGCAGTCTATGACACAGGCAAAGTCATCTATGGAAAACTCTTTTTCTCCTATTCTCGATATAGTACATACTTCTCCTACAATAGAACCAAAAGACTTGTGAAGGGCTATTCCTCTGTATCTACCATCATCGACACCCCAATCACCCATCTCAGCAACTTTTTCCAGTACTGCTTTGAATCGTGGTGACTCAGACAATTTACTTTTTCTAAATTCAAACGGATCTTGACCTGATGCATGAGCACATTCATCAATAAATGACTCTGTAAAAAAAGCATTTTGAGAACTTCCTACGCTCCTCCAAAAACCGACCTGTATGGGGCTTTGATAATCACCAAATGCTACTCGCCTACTCTTCATAATATATGGCAGATGAGCTGCACCTTCTACGGTGGCTAAGTCATCTTTAGGTTTTGGGGCGAAGGAGGCATTGATCCTACTAATCGAACTATTGCTGACGGATTGCAAAGCCATCATATTATCCCAACCCAAAATCTCCCCTTCCTTGCTGACCACTGCTTTAAATCTACTTAAAGCCGTAGGGCGATACATATCATTTTTCATATCCTCCTCTCGAGTAAACACAGTCTGGATCGGTACTCCTTTCATCTGTGTCGCTATAGCTGTAGCTTTCTTGACGTAGTCGGATTCGGCTTTACGACCAAATCCCCCACCGAGGTATGTCGTATGAACGGTAATATTCTTTTTGCTTATACCCGACACTTGTGCAACAGCATCCTGAGTAATGGATGAGGACTGATGTCCTAACCATACTTGAGCGCTGTCATCATTGACAAGGACGGTACAGTTTAATGGCTCCATCGCTGCATGAGCCAAGTAGGGCACTTTGTAGGTTCCTTCTATCACATCATCACTGACCAATGCTGCACTCACATCGCCATGTTCTTCTGGTACCGCAAGAGGCTCTTCATCTAGTATTCTTTCTAACGCCGCCTGTACTGCTTTCGAATTAATTCCTTGATTACCAGAGTTATCCTCTTCCAACTCAAGCATTAAGGTTCCATTCTTAGCTCTCCAGGTATTATCAGCCACTACCGCTACACCGAAGTCGGTCATGAGTACTTTTTGCACCCCATCCATTGCCTCTATTTCTTCTTTATTCTTGATAGCGGTTATCTTACCACCTATGACCGACGGATGAACCATTACTGCATAGAGCATTCCCTTCTCACGGATATCAATGCCAAATTGAGCTTGCCCAATAACTTTTTCTGGCA
>CAZJHC010000054.1:0-14501 GCA_964545645.1 uncultured Saprospiraceae bacterium | reverse complement strand
ATGAATGATGGGATACTCAGAATAAGTGTCAGCTCTTCGTCTATTCTGACTGCAGCTAAAGGGAAGGCCATAGTTGAGATAAAATTGAATTCGGATCACGTAACTATCGATAATATCAACTTAGCACGTACTATCCAATCCGAGCTATACGATGCTGGAAATGAAGCTATTCCAATTGTGCTAATTGACGATGACTCTTTTGATGGTTATGCTTTACTTCAAAATTCACCTAACCCATTTGTAGGCACTTCAAAAATCGAATTTGTAATACCGTCTCAACAGGTGGTTGACATACAATTCTATCGATTAGATGGTCAATTGATTTCAACAATTAGTAAGCTTTATCCTAAAGGTCAGAATGTCATCAATGTAGACGACGATTTGATTAAATCTAACTCTGGAGCGATCATTTATAAGATGGTTACAGACGAGTTCTCTGCTACTAGAAGAATGATTATTCTAAAATAATAAGAACCAAAGGGTAATATAAAAAGGGAGCATAATCAAATGCTCCCTTTTTTTTATGCAATTGATAAAGGTATTTATGATATTCGCAAGATCAAATTAAATAATTCTTTCATGTATAAGGTAAAAGATATTAATCTGGCTGAGTGGGGCCGCAAGGAAATTGAATTGGCGGAGGCAGAAATGCCTGGACTTATGGCCCTAAGAGAAGAGTATGGTGATGCCAAGCCTCTCAAAGGAGCACGTATTGCTGGCTGTCTACATATGACTATTCAGACTGCCGTATTAATAGAGACTTTAGTTGAGTTAGGAGCGGAGGTGACCTGGTCATCGTGCAACATATTTTCTACTCAAGATCATGCAGCTGCTGCTATTGCTAAGGCTGGTATACCAGTATACGCTTGGAAAGGAATGTCAGAAGAAGAATTCTGGTGGGCGATAGAGCAAACACTTTTTGCATTTGAAGGAGATAAACCGCTTAACATGATTCTTGATGATGGTGGAGATTTGACCAATATCGTTTTGGATAAGCATCCTGAACTCATCGAAGGTATCAGAGGACTAAGTGAAGAAACGACCACAGGAGTTCATAGACTATACGAAAGAGAGATAAAAGGGACTCTTGCTCTCCCTGCCATCAATGTGAATGATTCTGTAACCAAGTCAAAATTTGACAATAAATACGGATGCAAAGAGTCTTGCGTGGATGCTATCCGAAGGGCAACAGATGTTATGATGGCTGGCAAAGTGGCAGTTGTAGCTGGATATGGGGATGTTGGTAAAGGATCGGCGGCATCACTAAGAGGTGCTGGATGTAGAGTAATAGTTACTGAGATAGATCCTATATGCGCTTTGCAGGCTGCTATGGATGGATATGCGGTCAAGAAGATGTCCAATGCGCTACCAGAAGCAAATATTGTTGTAACAGCCACAGGTAACAAAGACGTCATCAATGCTGAGCACTTTAAAATGATGAAAGACAAGACTATAGTATGTAATATTGGTCACTTTGATAATGAGATCAATATGACTTGGTTAAATGAAACTCATGGCACGTCTAAAATTGAGATTAAGCCACAAGTAGATAAGTACGTTGTGGATGGTAAGGACATTATAGTTTTGGCAGAGGGTAGACTTGTCAATCTTGGTTGCGCTACAGGACATCCGTCATTCGTAATGTCTAATTCTTTTACGAACCAAACTTTAGCTCAGCTGGAGCTGTGGCAAAATGCTGATAAGTATGAAAACAAAGTTTATACGTTGCCTAAACACCTAGATGAAAAGGTCGCATTTTTGCATTTGGATAAAATAGGTGTCGAGTTAGAAGAATTATCAACGGAACAAGCTGACTATATCAACGTGCCTCTTGAAGGGCCTTACAAGCCAGAATATTATAGATATTAATCAAACATTATACTTTGCAAACCTATGCCTTATTTATTTACTTCTGAATCAGTAAGTGAAGGACATCCTGATAAAGTCGCTGATCAAATTAGTGATGCCCTTATTGATCATTTTTTAGCGTTTGACCCGAGTTCCAAAGTCGCCTGCGAAACTTTAGTAACGACAGGACAAGTGGTACTGGCAGGAGAGGTAAATACCAATACCTATCTTGATGTTCAAACTATTGCCAGAGATGTAATCAAGAAGATTGGTTATACCAAAGCTGAGTACATGTTTGAAGCCAACTCTTGTGGAGTTTTCTCGGCGATTCATGAGCAATCATCGGATATTAATCAAGGGGTAGACCGTAAAGCAGCGGACGATTTTGAGTCTAAAGCCAACGCTCAAGGGGCTGGAGATCAAGGAATGATGTTTGGATATGCTACTAAGGAATGCGAGAATTACATGCCGCTGCCAATATATCTCTCACATCTTATACTTGAAGAATTGGCACAGGTGCGAAGAGAAAACAAAAGAATCAAGTACCTCAGGCCTGATGCAAAGTCTCAGGTGACTATCGAATACTCTGACACTAATAAGCCTATAAGAATAGACACTATTGTGGTATCGACTCAGCATGATGACTTTGATGAAGATGCATCCATGCTTGCTAAGATTAAGGCAGATATAGTTAATTACGTCATCCCAAGGGTCCGTAAAAGAGTATCACCTGCTATTAAGCGACTATTCAAAGGAGAGATTACTTATCATATCAATCCTACGGGCAAATTTGTCATAGGTGGTCCGCATGGAGATACTGGTCTCACTGGACGAAAAATAATTGTTGACACCTATGGGGGCAAAGGAGCTCATGGAGGAGGAGCATTTTCTGGTAAAGATCCATCCAAAGTTGATAGATCAGCGGCATATGCGACGAGACATATTGCTAAAAATCTTGTGGCAGCAGGCTTATGCGATGAAGTCTTGGTACAGGTGTCCTATGCCATCGGTGTCGCTAAGCCATGTGGCATATTCGTTGATACTTATGGCACATGTAAAGTCAAAGGTGAAAATGGTAGGAAGATGAAAGACGGACTTATTGCCGAAACAGTCCAAGAGATCTTTGATATGAGACCATATGCCATCGAACAAAGGTTTAATCTGCGGACACCTATTTATTCTGAAACGTCAGCTTATGGTCACATGGGCCGTGAACCTCAGAAAGTTACCAAGGTATTTGAAAATGCAGGACAAAGAACTGAAATAGAAGTAGAGTTATTTCCTTGGGAAAAACTGGATTACGTAGATAAAGTAAAAAAGGCCTTCTCGTTAACTTAATTAGTTCAAGCTATGAAAGTGCTCATGGTATGTTTGGGCAATATATGTCGAAGCCCATTAGCACATGGCCTACTCCAGCATAAGGTTGAAAAGCTAAATAAAGGGTGGAAGGTTGATTCAGCAGGTACAAGCTCTTGGCACATAGGGCGAGCACCAGATATTAGATCCATAGATATCGCCAATCTTAATGGTTTAGATATTAGTGAGCAAAGAGCTCGTCAAATCAAAAGAACTGATCTTGATGATTTTGATCTAATCTTTGTGATGGACACTGAAAACTATCAGAATGTCAAAAATTTAGATCACAAAAACAATCATTCGCACAAAATAAAATTTATACTCAACAGCGTTTATCCTGGAGAAAACCGGGCTGTACCTGATCCTTATTACAATGATAGATTTCAAGAAGTCTATGAGTTGTTGGATAGAGCTACAGATAAAATCATTGAAGATTATAGTTAGGCTATTTTATGCGATTATGTTTTGGTCTGTTTCTATTTTGGTCTGCAACATTACAGGCTCAACCATCACCACAAGCTATTGAAAAGGTTTTAGATGAAATAAACATGCTGAGATCCAGAGGCTGTCAATGCGGCAACATATATATGATGCCAGTACAACCTATAAAGTGGGATTATACTCTCTATGAAGTGTCGATGAGATATGCTAGATACTTATATCGTAATAATCTCTTTTCTCATAGAACAAAAGATGGAAAGACCCTTGGAGATAGGTTAGATTCTATGGGATATAATTGGCTCCGTATAGGAGAAAATCTGGGCAAAGGATATCATGACTTTCATGATGTACTTAAAGCTTGGAAAGATAGCCCAAGTCACTGCAAAATGCTCATGGATCCAGAAGTGACGGACTTTGGTATGTCCAAGCATTATGACTATTGGGTACAGACCTTTACCAAGCCTAATCATAACAGTACATATTAAATTATGCTTTTATTAGTAATAAAAAATTCTAAAATTTAACCATCACACTTCATACGAACTTGTCTTTTAGGTTTTACTTTCGTATTTAATTATTGTACATCCCCCACAATATTTTATACTTAGTCCCCCCATATTTCAAAAGTTAGAACGGTAGCTATATCTCTTTAGGTGTAGCTATGTTGATACCATAACTCAGAACCAAAGAAATATTACGTCCCCTCGTAATTTTAGAATATTAATCCCTGCCCTATTTCAAAAGAATAGATGACAAAGGTCATCATGGTTAAAGGACACTTATCATTTTTTAACCAAAATTCTTAACAATGCCTATGAGCAAATTTTACGCCTTTGGTGGTAAAGTACTTTTGCTGTGGTTTCTGTCTTTGATGTTTGTTCAGATAAGTGCCAATGCTCAATCCATGACCTGTTTTGGTGGATTGCAAGCATCTCTTGATGAACAATGCGAGATAGTAATGAGTCCTCGAACCATGGCCCCTGGTATCCCAATTACATTTGATACCAGCAATTATGAAATAACTGTTAAAGCAGAATCGGGCTCCGACCTAGATGGGGTCATGGCCGATTCGAGCGGAGTATGGATCTCAAGTAATGTTGGTTCCCTCATTCAGTTTACAGAACCAGGTAATTTTGTTATCAGCGTCAAAAACTTAACATCAGGTGTGGCCTGTTGGGGTGAGTTTAATGTCGAAGATAAATTACCTCCTCGATTAGAAGGGGATTGTATGTGTCCAGATACAGCATCAGTAATTACCGATGAATGTATGTTTACATGTGCTAATCTCGAAGAGTTTCTAAATGACACTTCATTTACAACTGGGTTGAATCCAATGTATATGGATAATTGTGGGCAATCGACCGACGTTATTCATGAGGACGAAGTCACCAATGATAGCTTATGTGGTGGTTACATTGTCACTCGTACTTGGAAAGCTAAGCTTGTTACTGCCCATGGAGAGACGTATAAAACTGTTGGGTGTAAACAGAAATTTAAATTTACCCCGATAGATAGCTCCGACATCTTTTCCCCCAAATCAAAAGTTGTCGTAGAATGTGGGATTGATACAGATCCCGAGTCGCTCCGAAATTATTTCTCCGATATTTCCTACTTCGAAAACCCTAGCCTTGATAGTGCTATATTTTGTTCTTACCCTTATTACAAGGGATATGAAGGTCCAGATCGATATGACTCTACTAAAATGACTGTACAGGTCGAGAGGGATAGCACCTCACGTGAGATGGTGTTAATTGGTGGTGTTTGGACATTAGCCGATGTAATACATCATTTAACTGTAGATAGTAGCTATTACTATAAGTTTAAATTGCCTCGATACAGACCTGTAGGTCAAAATCAGTCAGGCCATGAAAAATATTGTAAAATCCTTGCAACTTATTCTGATACTGATAAGATTGTTCCAGATGACAACTGTCCCAATCAGTATAAATTCGTTCGTACATGGAAGTTGCTAAATTGGTGTACTGGCGAGGCTTGGGACGAGACGCAGATTATCGCAGTAATGGATAGAGAAGCTCCAGAGTTTATGGTTGCAGATACTATTCCTATGGCATCTACCAGTCCTTGGTTTTGTGACGCTTCGGTTCAAGTGCCTAGGCCAGACTCTTTAAGAGATAATTGCTCTGATGCATCCAGTTTGTCTTGGACAGCTACAATTTACTTATCGACTTTTAATCGGATCGTAGCTAATAGCAGCAACGGCCATACCTTGAATCAACTGAAACCGGGCAGTTATGACCTTGTCTATGCGGTAACTGATGAGTGTGGCAATACAGCATTAGATACTTCATACCTTTTAGTCAAAGATGGTGCAGATCCGATAGTTGTTACCAAAGACAAAATTAATGTGACATTCTCCTCTTTGAATAATGAGTGTTCTGCCAAGATTTATCCAAACAGCATTGATGTCGGTAGCTACGATGCTTGTGATAGTCATCTTACATATGAGATCAAGCGCAAAGCTGATACAATGTGGCAAGACTTTGTTAAGTTTACTCAGGAGGATATTACTGGTATAGACGATAGTGGAGTGACCTATGGAGAGCATATGATAGAGCTTAGGGTTACCGATAGAATGGGCAATAGTGGAATAGGCTGGTCTAGAGTGCGTGTAGAGGATAAAAATAGCTCCTTACATATAGACTGTGGAGCAGATACTATTAACCTAGATTGTAATAAAGATTTTCTTGATGCTATTTTGGATTCACTGTATGCTCCTAGAGCCAGTATGACATCATGTAGTGTTACTCCATTAGAATTGGATTTTGTCATTCTTGATAGTGATATCCATAGCAGCTGTAATGTAGGTAGCGCTGATGTGGCCTACTTTATACAAGGTCAGCGAGACACGATATGTGTTAAGCATTTTTCTTTAGGAGATTTAGATTCATTGAGATTTATTTATCCACCTCAGGATACTATCGTTGATTGTACCTCTACCGACTTTGGAGAGTTGATAGTACTAGGCGATGATTGCAACTTGTTGGCTCAGACGGTCGATGTACAGGAGTTTGCTACTAACGGCACTTTTGGCATCTGTAAGAAGATCGTAAGAACCTTTACGACGATCGATTGGTGTACCTATCGAGCCAATCAACTGACAGATGATGGAATTTATACTTTCAAGCAAGTGGTAAAAGTAAAGGACTCTTCTAGACCTATCATTAGTTGTCAATCGGATACATTATCCGCAGGTGTAGAATGTGCCTTAGCTGGATTTGTATTGAGAGCCAGTGGCTCTGATGAAGGTTGTTCCGATGAGCTTCATTGGACTGCTAAGATTGATATAGATGGTGATGATATCTTTGATCTAAATTTGATACCGTCCGTTTTGGATGATGGTTCCGTGGAGGTTAGAGTTGATACAAGTGTTGCAACAGGATCTCATACGATCCTATGGAGAGCCACTGACGAATGTGGCAACTTTGACGAGCAGATATGCGAGTTTCTTATAACGGATGACAAAGCGCCAACACCACAATGCATTGGAGGTATATCCTCAGCAGTGATGAACTCTTCAGGAGAAGTATCGATCTGGGCTAAAGATTTTGATTTAGACGGTAAGAGCATTGATGAGTGCGGTGGCCAAGTTATCTATTCTTTTAGCGGAACTGATCCTAATGTACCTAGCTTAACATTTAACTGCGATAGTATCTCCAATGGTATCACTTTGCTCACAGAGTTAATGGTTTGGGTTTGGGATGCATCAGGTAATCGAGATTTTTGCACCGTCAGTTTTAGAATCGATGACAATGCCAATGTCTGCGAAGATATAGTAGAAGGTATGGCTCTGGTAAGTGGACATATTAAGACAGTTCAAGGCGATGATCTGGAGTCTGCTCAGGTTACGATCACTGAGGATAATGATCAAGACTATGGTGATAATACCATGACCGATGTCACTGGAGGATATATGTTCGGGAGCAATCCTAAATATTTGAATTATAATCTCTCTGCAGCAAAAACTGATGATGTCGCCAATGGTGTAAGCACTCTTGACATGGTTATGATACAGCAATACATTCTATCATTAAGAAATTTTGAAGATCCCTATCAAGTAATTGCGGCGGATGTAACTGGTGACCAACGTATTTCGGCATTGGACTTGGTTGATATAAGGAGAGTTATCTTAGGCAACTCTGACCTGTTTGCGTCTGGACAGTCTTGGATTTTTGTTGATGAAGGGCAGCAGTTTGCTTCCATAGACAATCCTTGGCCATTACAAGAGGCGATAGATATTCCTGATCTAACCCAGAATAATCGTGAGAATAATTTCACTGCCATTAAGCTCGGCGATGTCAACGGTAATGCTATAGCTAACTCCTTGATAGCTGGGTCACGTAGTGACAATGCCAGTATAACCATGTATGCCCAAGATGGAGAATTAAAGAAGACTCAGTCTGCAGTAATAACTTTGACAGGAGACTTAAGTCAACAGATGTATGGAGTCCAGTTATCATTGAGACTATCTTCTGTCGATATAGAGAGTGTGTCCATCAATGGTAATGTATTGTCCCCTTCAAGTTACTCTACAGACGGCAGAACTTTGCGTGTCTCCGAGGTATTCCCTCTGGGGGCCAATGACTTTGAACTGACTATGAAAGTTAGAGCCACTAAAGACATCAGTCTGTCTGAGGCTATAACGATTGATCAATCCCAAATGCGTTCCGAGATTTATACAAGTGAGAACTTAGAAGTGTACAATCTATCATTAGATTTCTTCAAATCCGATATTGTGAAGTGGGGCCAATTAAAGTTGTATCAAAATGAGCCTAATCCATTCAATGGAGTGACAACCATCGGGTTCAGCTTACCACAAGATTCAGAGGTTGAATTATCAATCTTTGATATGACAGGTAGACAACTTTACTATGAGGTTGGATCTTATCACGCTGGCGAAAACAAAATCAGTATAGATGAGTCTAATATCAATAGTCAAGGAATGCTCTACTATCAAATAAGTGCAGGAGATCAAGTAGCCACCAAAAGGATGATAATCATGAATTAGTAAATTCAGATTATAATGATTTAATGACGAATGAGTTGGGGCAGGAGAGATTCTGCCCCTTTTTTTACATCTTAAATCCTACAGTAAGACCTATCTGACTAATGGTATTGTTTATAGCGACTGTCTGATTGTTGCTGGTGTCCAGGAGTCTGTATGGTGTATATTGCTCGGATTGATTGCGAGTATTGTATGATAAGTCTACATAGAACCGATTGCCTCTATATCCGATGCCACCATTGAGTTGGAGATCGATATCTAACAAGTTACTATTGACATATGGAGATTGAAACATTCCTCCACCAACTCTTATTCTGAACTTTGATAATGCGAGTTCTGTACCGATACGATAGTTTAAGCCGCTGGTGAGGTTATTTGTTAATTCGTTATTTAAGTCTTCTTCAAAAAATTGATCCACTGGGTCATTTGAATTTACTGTAATATCAAAACTGCTCCCTGAGTAGTCTACATATTCTACCTCTCCAGATAAAAACCCTTTGATGTCGCCTAGGCTATAGATTAGGCCGATTCCTGCCAATGCACGCCATGGCGTCCGCAGCCTATAGTCAAATTCGGATATGGGAGATTCTGCCAATAGACCTGTCTCTTCACCATCTAATCTAAAATCTAATGACGTATCAAATTCATCTGTTAGAAAGTACCACGATGGACTATGAATAGCAGCTGAGATCCTGACCTTAGGAGTTGCTTTATATATAACACCTCCTTTGAGATTTATACCTCCACCTGTTGTAGACAAAGATTGAGTATAGATAAAGTCTAAAAAATTGTCCACACCAAAGACGTCGTCCGCTTCCAGATATGTTTTGGTCTCTGTATAATTCAATATAGGGATGCCAAGTGTTAGTCCAAAGGATAATTTGTTATCATAGTTTGCGGCCAGATTGACAAAGAGTTCTTTGAGTGAGCCAGATCTCTCTATGAACTCTTCTTTGTACAATACTTCATTGAACGTGAAGAAGTCACTTTCATAGATATTGTCTGCGTTAGTATCAAAAATGAGCTCGGTATCAAAAGCCAATCCTCCTTCGAAATCGTCCAACTCATCTAAAGTTCTTAGATTTGATACCTCCAAAAAACGTTCTGTACGAGTCCCAGGCGTTGATCCACCATAAAATATGTTTTGGGTAAAATCTGCCATTTTGTTGATTCCTATGGAGAGATTCATAGTTCGGAGTTTTGGATTATCAGGCCTGTAGGCGAATACCATTCCTAAGCTATTTACTTGAAATCTCGTTTTGTTTTCGGTCTCAGTAATCCCAGCAAACTCAGCGTCGGCACTATTGGTTGGGATACCAAATCCTATAACAAATTCAGATTTTCTATACTCTGCAATACCTGCTGGATTGTTACTGGCTACAGATATATCAGCCCCTACAGGGCTCATACTTCCACCGACACCTATGGATCGGGCAGTAGTGAGTTGAGGTAAGAACGAATATCTGACGGCATCAGAGATATTTTGGGCAGCAAGCTGATATGAGCATACTACTAACCCTATGATGATGTACTTCTTCATATGTGTCTTTTCCTTAATGATATGGGAGTTAAAAATAAACTGATCTTACAAAATAAAGGGTAAAAAAAATGGGCGGTTGCTTATAGCTACCTCCCATTTTTATCATTCTTTGTGCAGATTCTCTTAAGGTCTTCTAACGCTTCTGCTGCTCGAAGATGATCTTGAAGACCCTCCTGATGAGCGACTTGCACTCCTTGTCGAACTACCAGTGCTTCTTGTAACACTTGATCTTCTGCTCGATGAGCTTGGTGTATACGAAGATCTGCTCGATGAACGAGTATTAGAGATCCTTGATGAACGGCTACCATTTGTACTTCGTATAGATCTTGATCCTGTACTACCAGATGACGATCTAACAGATCTCGAACTCGGAGCAGTTGATCTTGTCGTCTGACGAGTAGAAGCAGTACTTCTTACTCCTCTGGCTGAAACTGATCTCACATTTCCTAAGTTAGACTTAGTATCTACAGTACGTCTTGAGACTGCATTTGATCTTGTCACTGAGTTGATACCTCTTGAGCTGCTTACTCTATTGCTTCCACTTGCAACACTATTATTAATGACATTATTATTAATGATTGTCGTGCCGTAAGGAGGACAGTAGTATCCACCACCAAAGCTATTGAATCCGCCGCCAAAGCCACCAAATCCTCTATTGAATCCTCTGTTAAATCCATTTCCTATTCCTATCGAAACATTTAGACCTCTGTTCGTTCTGAAAAATGGCGAGAATGGATCACCATATGATCCGTATGAATTGTACAGTCTGCTGTATGAAGGTCCAAACAACAGCGCATTGCGCAAGTACATAGCAAAAAATCTATCATTAGCTATTTGCCTATTGATATTGCGATAAAAGCTATTGCCATATCCAAAGAAGAAATTAGAACCATAATAGTTGGTAGCAAAAGCAGCCAATCTATATCTATCAAGTCGATTCGTATACTCAAAAGCATCTACATCATAGTCATTGCTATAATATTGAGTGTATTCATCATAGTCATCTAAGTCATAGTCAGACTCTATATTGCTAACATCTTCATAAGCAAGATCATTTTCTCCTGCATCATAATATGAGTAGTCGTATGAGTTATCATTATCAAAGCTTGACTCATCGTAGTACAAGTCATCAAACTGAGCACTTACACTGACAGCCATAAGGCACATGAGTAGCGCAACGGGTGAGATTATTTTATTTCTTTTCATAACTCTAATTTTTTAAGTTTAGCTCTAACTGTCCGAACATCTAACATCCACAATTTATTACTTTTGACTCGTTCTAACCGTTAATAAAAATTTAAACAGCATTTTTTTTTCAAGATTCATCATTATAGACCGTGATTTAGGCATGCTGATTCTACTATTATGACGAAATCAAATCCTTTTAAGTTCAAATTTTAACAAATTACACTTGGATTTTAACAATTAATATGGCTAAAGAAATTACGACAAGAGAAGAAAACTATTCGCAATGGTATTTGGATATAGTTAAGAAGGCAGGTCTTGCCGACAATTCTGCGGTTAGAGGATGTATGGTGATAAAACCGACGGGCTTTGCTATATGGGAGAATATGAAGGCTCAGTTGGACAAAATGTTTAAGAATACTGGGCACGTCAATGCTTATTTCCCGCTCTTTATTCCTAAGAGCTTTCTTAGTAAGGAGGCAGATCATGTCGAGGGTTTTGCAAAAGAATGCGCCGTAGTGACACACCATAGATTAATGAATAATCCTGATGGTAATGGAGTCGTGGTTGACCCCACTGCAAAATTAGAAGAAGAGTTAATCGTGCGCCCGACCTCAGAGACCATCATATGGAATACATATAAGGACTGGATTCAATCATATAGAGACCTACCATTACTCATCAATCAGTGGGCCAATGTAGTTAGGTGGGAGATGCGGACTAGACCTTTTTTGCGTACAGCTGAATTCTTGTGGCAGGAGGGTCATACTGCCCATGCTACTAAAGAGGAGGCAGTTCAAGAGTCTAAAATGATTCATGAACTATATGCCAGATTTGCTGAGGATTATATGGCCATGCCTGTTATTAAAGGTGCTAAGACTGCCAATGAAAGATTTGCAGGGGCCGAAGAAACATATACGATAGAAGCCCTGATGCAAGATGGAAGAGCTCTTCAGGCTGGCACATCACACTTTTTGGGTCAAAACTTTGCAAAAGCATTTGATGTCAAGTTTGCTGATCAAAATAATAAAGAAGAATATGTATGGGCTACCTCATGGGGAGTATCTACTCGACTAGTTGGAGGACTCATCATGACGCATTCAGATGATGAAGGCCTTGTATTGCCTCCTCGACTAGCACCTACACAGGTGGTCATAGTTCCTATACCTAAGCCACAACCAGAAATTATGGAGCTAGCCGATCGTATTATCCAAGAACTCAAAGCGAAAGGTATATCTGTCTTAGTGGATACGGATAAAAAGAAGCGTCCTGGATTTAAATTTGCTGAGTATGAAATGAAAGGAGTGCCAGTACGCATTGGCATAGGCAAGCGAGATATAGCCAATGGTGTCGTCGAAGTGGCACGTCGAGATACCAAAGAAAAATCAAGTATCGCCATCGATGGCATAGCTCACTATGTAGAACAACTGCTTGAGGATATCCAATCCAACCTTTTTGAGCGTGCTAAGAAATTCAGAGATGATAGAATCACCTCCGTTGATGATTTTGAAAGCTTCAAAGAAGTATTAGAAGATAAAGGTGGTTTTGTGTCGGCCCATTGGGACGGTACGATCGAAACAGAATTAAAAATTAAGGAACTTACCAAAGCAACTATCAGATGCATACCCAATGATCAAAATCCTGAAACAGGTAACGATCTTCTTACTAACAAAACATCTAAAGGAAGGGTACTTTTTGCAAAAGCATACTAATATATGTTAAGACAACACATTAATTTTCTTTTATATATGTATAATTGCTATATTCGTCCTCATAACCACTCTTGAAATAGTAGATCCTTACACTACACCTTATATCGCATTGAGGTAATTGCCATCATACCTAAATACAAAAGGCAATAAAATGAACGGATTATACAATTACGTCAGCACGTCTGTTGCTGCACTCATGACATTATTTCTTACAGTTAGTAGTATAAACTACTCTCATACCCAGATAGAGGCGTTAGCCACTTGTGACACTATCACTACAGATAAGACCTATGCGGTAGAAGTCACCGACTTGAGCGCTGGATCAACTTATAATATAATTGTGGATGGGACTGTATATTCGACTATTTCTGGTGTCACGGACTTTGTCAGTGGCTCTATAAATTATGGCAATGGTCGAGATACCATACTCGTAAGAGTAATCGAAGACCCATCTGGGATATCAGATACTACTGATATCATAGTGCATGAAGCATTATGTATTGACATCGACGGTGATGGAGATATGGACTTTAATAAGGCATCCTGTGATTATAGAGATGCCGGTCCAGACTGGGGAACTATTGTTGCAACTGTAGCTCCATATAATGGAGAGAATGTCTATTTATACATGTTGGCTGATACAAATGGAATATTGTCGGCGATAGATTCAAGCAGTACTGGACATTTTACTGAATTAGCAAATGGAGCTTATAAAATGTACGCCTATACTTTTTTGACATATGGCGATGCGTTATCATTCGTAGATAGTTTAGAGATTGGGGATGACTTGGATAATTGGACGTCTGGTAGTGATCCTATTTGTTATAATTTTTGTGGTGATGCTACTTATATTATAGACTGTGTTTGTCCGGTGGATATTACAACATCACCTACAGATTTAGCACTCTGTGAGGATTCATCAGATAGCTTATATGTTTCAAGTTCGGTGAGTTTTGATTCTCCAATCGATGATTTTCCAGAGCCATATGATTTCTCTTATCAGTGGCAGGAGAAAGGCAAGAATGATGCGAGCTTCTCAAATATAACTGGTGCTACCGATTCTACTTATGCATTGGATAATGTGACTATTGCCAAGGATAGTAATGAGTACAGAGTTATTGTAACACTTAATGTACAAGGTACAAATGGTATATGCTCTGATACTTCTTCAGCTGCGCTCCTTACGGTGTACGACGAACCTGTCTTAGCAAGTACACTTGATACTGAGGTATGTAGTGATGCTATAGCAAGTATTGTACTAGAATTAGAGTCTGGAATGGCTGATAGTTTCAACATAGTTGATATTACCCCAGGAGCAGGCCTTATAGCTGGAGTTGGCAATGCTTCAACAGGAATAACCGGCAATGATAGCATATTGTATAATGACGTATTTACA